>NZ_JBHUAF010000224.1:0-13938 GCF_042789895.1 Kitasatospora sp. NPDC056783 | reverse complement strand
TCACCCGGCAGGACGGAATTCCGGCGACCACCGGGGCACCCCCGCGGACGTACCGCTCGCCGACCGCCGGCCCGGCCGGGCGGGGTGGAAACGAGCCCGGGGAACACCCGAACATCCCGCGATCGGTGCGCGGAGTGTCCGACCGCGGTGCACCGCCGGAACATCGCGGCAGCGCCCGCGCCCGCGCCCGCCCACCGGACGGGTCGCGCTCAGTCCGTGCCCAGCTTCTCGCCCAGTTGGCTGCGCGAGGTGATCCCGAGCTTCGGGAAGATCCGGTACAGATGGGTGCCGATCGTCCGGGGCGACAGGAGCAGCTGCCGGCCGATCTCCTTGTTGGAGAGCCCCTGCGCCGCCAACTGGGCGATCTGGACCTCCTGGGGCGTGAGCAGCTCCCGGTCCGGGCGGCCCTGACCCTTGCCGCCCTTGCCGCCCTTGCTGCCCTCGCCGGCCGAGCGCAGCTCCTGGGCCGCCCGCTCGCGCCAGGGCTCCACGCCCATCGCCGCGAAGGACTCCCGGGCGATCCGCAGCGGATCGCGGGCCTCCATCACCCGGCGGCGGCGCCGCAGCCAGGTGCCGTAGGCGAGCATCAGCCGGGCGCGGACGAAGGGCGTACGGGACATGTCCAGGTCGAACGCCGCCCGGAACCGCTCCTCGGCGTCCTCGTCGTCGGCGAGCAGCGCCTGGGCGAATCCCAGGCTCACCCGGATCATCTGGACCTCGCTCGTCCCGGCGGACGTGAGGAGCTGCCGCAGGGCGGCCCTCGCCATGGCGCGGTGGTCGTCGCCGGTGGCGGCCTCGGCCAGCTCGGTGATGGCCATGGTCTGCATGAACGGGTGGTAGGAGGGATCGGCCGGGTCGAAGACCCGCCAGACGCAGGAGAACGCCTCGGCGAAACGGCCCGCGGCGAGGCCGATCAGGCCACGGGTGATCTGGATGTACGCGAGCTTGGAGGGGTCGACCACGGTCAGCCCCTGTCCCTCCGCCTCGCCGATCGCGACCAGCGCGGTGTCCAGGTCCCCGCGCAGCGCGGCGAACTGGGCCTTCGCCACCCGCGCACCCGTCAGCCAGCGCGGTTGCGCGGTCTCCTCGGCCAGCCGGGCGGCCTCGGCCGCCGCCGGGAGTCCGGTCTCCCAGTCGACGGTGTGCACGGTGGCGAGGGCGAGGAGCACCAGCGTCTTGGTCAGCGGGCCCCGACGCCCCTGTCGGCGCAGTCCGTCCGCCGCGTGGCGGGCGAACCCGGTGACCTGGTCGAACGCGTTCACCATGATGGCCGCGTTGCCCAGGGTGGCGGCGGTCACGACGTCGTACCCGCCCTCGCGTTCGATGCGCCGCAGCCGGTCGATCACCGTCGCCGACGCCTCCAGCGGGGCGGCCCCCGCCAGCGTGCACACCAGGTCCGGGTGGAGTTCCGGGACGGGCAGCCGCTCCGCGGCCGTCACGACGCGCTCCCGCAGTTCCCGCCCCGGGTCCCCCCACCAGCACCGCCACGCGGCCACGCGCAGCAGCCGCAGCGCGAGTTCGGGATCACCGGCCTCGGCGGCCTGCCCGGCCGTGGCGATCAGCAGGTGGATCCGGGACGTGCTGGTGTCGGACTCCGACTCCAGCCATTCGCGCAGCAGGACCACGCGGGCCCGCTCCAGCACGTCCGGGCCCAGCGATTCGGCCTGCTGGAGCAGCTCCGACACGCGGTCCGCCCGGCCGAGTTCGAAGCGCAGTTCGGCCGCGCCGAGGAGCCGGGCCACGCTGTCCGAGGGAAGCTCGCTCAGCGCGGTGGCGCGTTCCAGCGCCGTCAGGGCCACCGCCGCGGCACCGCGCTCCCGCGCGCCGAGAGCCGCCCGGTCCAGTTGCCGTGCCACCGCCTCGTCGGGACGGCCGCCGGCCGCGGCCCGGTGCCACGCCTGCCGGTCGGGCTGCCCCTGGAGGGTGCGGGCCAGCGCGTCGTGGGCGGCGAGACGGTCCGCGAGCGAGGCCTCGCCCAGGACGGCGGAAGGCACCAGCGGGTGGGTGAAGTCGATCCGGAACCCGTCGACGCGTACCAGACCCGCGGCGATGGCGGGCTCCAGGGACCGTACGGACACCTCGGTGCCCGTCAGGGCCGAAGCCGCGGCGAGCACCTCGGTCAGCGCGCCGTCGTCGGCGGTGGCCGCGACGAGCAGCGCGAGGCGGGTGTCGGACGGAAGGCCGGCCGGCCGTGAGGAGAAGGCCCGCTCCAGTCGGGCGGTGAGGGGGAGCCCGGGCGACAGCGCGGACTCCCTGGGCTCCCCGTCCGCGCCCAGGGTGACGGGCAGCTCGGTCAAAGCGAGGGGATTGCCGGCCGACATCCGCGCCACCAGGCGGCGCGTCCCCGGGGCGAGAGCGGGGCTGCGGGCGGCCAGCAGGGCGTCGGCCGCGCTCGGCTCCAAGGGCTTGAGGCGCAGCTCGCGGACCTCGGGGGCGCCCCGCCACGCCGTACGGTCCTCGCGGACGGCGACGAGCAGGCCGACGGGTTCGGCGCCGACGCGGCGTGCGACGAAGGCGAGGACGTCCAGGGTCGGTGTGTCCAGCCACTGGGCGTCGTCCACGACCAGCAGGACGGGGGCGTCGGCGGCCGCCTCGCCGAGCAGGCCCAGGGTGGCCAGCGCGATCAGGAAGAACCGGGAGGCGTTCCGGGAGGGCTCCGCCATGCCGAAGGCCCCCAGCAGCGCCTGCGCCTGGGGAACGGGCAGACGTGGGAGGCGGTCCGTCACGGTGTGGGTCAGCTGGTGCAGCCCCGCGAACGGCAGATCGCTCTCGGCCTGGACACCCGAGGCCCTGAGGACGGTGAAGCCGCGCGCGCGGGCCCGGGCGGCGGCGTGGTCCAGGACTGCGGACTTGCCGGCCCCGGGGGCCCCGTGGACCAGCAGCGCGTCGCCACGCTCGGGCAGGGCGTCGACCAGTGCGTCGACGGTCGCCAGCTCCTCGTCCCGGCCGAACAGTGTGGTGCCTGACATCTCGTTCCCTCTGCGCCTGCGCCAGTGCTCTGACCTGGACCGTTGCAGTGTAGGTGCACGCATTGCACAGTCGGAATGCGCTCAGGGTCATGTGTCCGGCGACACATCAGCGACAGTCGCTTCCCAGTCATTCGGCCACCGACGTAAGTCATCCCGTGTTCCATGCTGGATGCCACGCCGACCGGAGGGAGAGGACCCATGACATCCGTGACCGAACCGGCCGGGTTCCCGGAGGACGGGAACACCGGCCGTCGCTGGAGCCGGGCCGTCTCGATCGCCGCCGTGCCCGTGACGGTCGCCTCGGACGAGCCCGCGTCGGACCCGGGCCTGATGACGACCCGGCAGCTGGGGCACCTGCTCTTCATCACGACGGAAGCCGGCCCCCGCCGCTACACCCGCGGCCCCCGGGAGATCGCCCGGGGTACCCGGCAGGCCGAGGGGTTCTTCGTGGTCGCCGTCATGGGGGCCACCGGTGCCGTGGTGCGACAGGACGGCCGGACGGTCGAGGTCCCCGCGGGAGCGGTCTCCTTCTGGTACACGGAGACCCCCCATGTGGTCGACTACCCGGACGGAGTGGACGTCAGGGTGTGCCTGCTCCCCCGGCGGGCCTTCGGCGTGCGCGACGAGCAGCTGGAACGGGTGACGGCCACCGTCGCCGACCCCGGCGGCCCGGTGGCCGCCCTGGTCAAGCAGTCCCTGCTGACCCTGGCCGAGAGGGCCGAGGACTGTCCGGGGCCCGCCGCCGGCCGGCTGGCGTGCCACTTCGCCGACCTGGTGGCCACCCTCGTCACCGAGCAGGCCTCCCTCCTCACCCGGCAGGCCTCCCGGGACGCGCCGGCCACGGAGGACTCCCGTCACGCCCGGATCTGGGAGATCCACGCCCACGTGGACCGGCACCTCAAGGATCCGGAGCTCGGGCCGAAGACGATCGCGGCCGCGCACGGCATCTCGGTGCGCTCCCTCCACAAGATCTTCGAAGGGGAGGGGACCACCGTCAGCCGCCTGATCCAGCGCCGCCGGCTCCAGGCCAGCGCCGAGGACCTCACCCGCGAGGACGGCGGCGACAGCACGGTCTCCGGCGTGGCCCAGCGCTGGGGCTTCACCGATCCGGCCCACTTCAGCCGGCTCTTCCGCGCCTCGTACGGCATCTCACCGAGCCGGTGGCGCGACACCCGCGGCGGCACCGAGCCGGCCGGTCCGCGGAACACCCGGGGCCCGGTGGCCCGATGACCCGTCGACCCGAGGAGAACCCGGTGTCCGCATCCCTCTCCACCGCATCCCTCTCCACCGCGTCCCTCTCCACCACGTCACTGTCCACCGCGTCGCTGTCCACCACGTCACTGTCCACCGCGTCGCTGTCCGCCTCCGACCGGGCGGAGAGCTGGCGGGACGCCGTCTCCCACGCCTTCGTGCCGATGACCGTGGACTTCCTGGAGGAGGTGCCCTCGCCCGGGGAGATCGTCAGCCACCGGCTGGGTCCCGTGCGGATCTCCAGGATCCAGGCCGGGCCCCAGGCGGTGACCCGCGGCAGGCACCTGATCGCCGACGGCGACTCGCCGACGCTCGTCCTCAGCCTCCAGGAGCGGGGCACCGCCCTCAAGGAGCAGGACGGCAGGGAGACGGTCGTCCGGCCCGGCGGGTTCTCCATCACCGACACCTCCCGGGTCTTCCGGAAGAGGATCGAGGAGGAGTTCGCCTTCACGTCCTTCCACTTCCCCCGCGCCGAACTGGACGTGCCCGAGAGGGACCTGCGGGCACTCACCGCCACGGCGTTCGACGGGAGCGAGGGCAGCGCCGCGCTGCTGACGGCCTACCTGTCGAAGATGGCGCACGAGGCGGCGGAGCTGGACGAGGCCGTCGGGCGCCGGGCCGCGGCCACGGCGCTCGACCTGCTGGCGCTGTTCGTCGACGACCGGGCCGGGCGTTCCCGGCCGCGGGATTCCCGGACGGCGGCCTCCTCCGAGCGGATCAAGGAGTACATCCTGCGCAACCTCCGCGATCCGGACCTGTCACCGTCCACGATCGCGGAGGCGAACTTCGTGTCCGTCCGCCTCCTCCACAAGCTGTTCCAGCTGGAGGGTGCCACGGTCGGCGGGTGGATCCGGGCGCGGCGGCTGGAGCGCTGCAGCCGGGACCTGCTGCGGCCGATGGCCAGGGAGATCGGGGTGGCGGGGATCGCCCGGCGCTGGGGCTTCGCCAACTCCAGCCACTTCACCCGTGCCTTCCGCGCGGCGTACGGCATGACGCCGCGGGACTGGCAGGCCGGTGCCCACCCCGCGCACCGGGACGGCTGAACCGCCGTCGCGGTCCTGACCACCGGTCACCTGCCGGTCGCACGCGAGCGCTTCCGCTTCGACTCCGCTTCGGCTCCGCGTGGCGGGCACCGAGGTCGTGTCCGGCGTCCCGGTGTGCCGGGGGCGCACGGGGATCCGACCGTCCGCGCACGCCCGCACGGCGGGTGTCCTCACATCGGTCCGGCGCCGCCGGGCGGACTGGCCCGTCCTTCTCGCCACGTCCTCGACACCGACGGGTGGGTGCCGACGTACCCGCACCGGCCGGCGGACCACGGGCCGCAGGCTTGGACGCGGCCTCCTCCCACGGGTGCCGCCACCCGCCGCCGAACGGGGGTCGGGCAGCTCGGAGGTCGCACCGAGAATTCGCGAACTCACCTTTTCGGCAAAGGAGTTCACCGCCACCGAGGGGAGGGCCGGGGCCACGCGGACAACAGCGGCGTTCCTCGCGGCCACGCCCTCGCCCCCGCCCCGCGCAGCCGTCGCGGGTGTTCACGCGGGTGGCGTCCGGACCGGTTCCCGAGGCACGTTCCACCGGGCGGACCGCCCCGCGCCGCGAGGCGCGAGCCCTGGCTTCCGGGCCCTCCTGGCGGCCCGTGACTCCCCCCACCCCCTCATGCCGTCCGCCCTCGACAGCACTCACCTCTCGGGCAGACTGGCCGAATTCAGTCCTTCCGGGAGTTGTGCGTGCTGCTGATCGACCTCAAGACCGTCCCGCCCCGTGAGCGCGTGGACGCCTTCCACGACGCGCTGACGGACACCCGGGTACCCAACGACGTCGCCCACGAGGAGCCGGAGACCGGCATCCACGCGCGCATGCAGGCGTGGCGCGTCGGCGGTCTGGACCTCTTCGCCACCCGGAACTCGGGCTTCGAGGTCCGGCGCACGAACAACCACGTGCACCACCACCGGGACAATCCCGTCGTCTCGGTCTCCCTCCAGACCCGGGGCATCCACCGCGCCGAGGTCGCCGGCCGGCAGCGCCTCCTGGGCCCCGACGACATCTGCGTCTTCCACGAGCTGTCACCCCGCACCTACGGCTGGTCCGGCGACGGCGCCTCCCAGGTCGTCATGTTCGACATGCACCGCCTCGACGTGCCGGTCGACGCCGTCGTGCGGGCCTCCCTGCGACTGCGCGCCAGCCCCCTCCACGACCTGGTCCTCGACCACCTGCGGGGCCTGCACCGCGACCCCGACCGCCTGGAGGCCGACCCCGGCGCCCCGGCCCTCGGATCCGCCACGACGGACCTCGTCCGCGCGCTGCTGCTGTCGGCCGCGCACGCCGAACAGAGCGTCGAGGTCAAGGCCACGATGGACGAAACCCTCCTCACCCGGATCATGGCCTACGCGCGATCCCACCTCGCCGACCGCGAACTGACACCGGAGCGGATCGCGGCGGAGCACGCCGTCTCGGTGCGCCGCCTCTACACCCTGCTCAACGCGGCGGGGATCAGCCTGGAACAGTGGCTGATCGAGGAACGGCTCGGCAAGGCACAGCGCATGCTCGCCTCCCGGAGCTACGACCGCCTGACCATCGCGGCGGTCGCCGCCCGCTGCGGATTCAGCAGCCCCAGCCACTTCAGCCGCCGCTTCCAGGCGGCCCACGGGATGTCCCCGTCCGAGTGGCGCCGCTTCGGCGGTGCCGTCACCGCGGACGCGTCCCTCGGTCGCGTCTGACGGTTCCCGGCCGGGTGCGCGGCGCCCCCCGGCCTCCGCCCGGACGGTGCGGCGGTCCGCCCCGGGTGGCGCGGAGGCCCGGACGGCCGGTCAGGGCGCCGGCTGGGCCGCCAGGCCGTCCACGAGGTCCGCGTCCTCGGCGCCGGCCGCGTCGCTGAGCCCGAGGCGCAGGTGCTCGGTGTGGTAGACGGCCTGGTCGAGGAGTTCGGCGACGTGGTTGTCGTACAGCGCGTAGACCACCGAGCGGCCCTGCCGGGTGCCGGTGACCAGGCCGAGGTTGCGCAGCAGCCGCAGCTGGTGGGAGCAGGCGGACTGCTCCATGCCGACGGCGTGGGCGAGGTCGGTGGCCGCGCAGGGCCCTTCGCGCAGGCGGGCGAGGATCAGCAGGCGGGACGGGGTGGCCAGGGCCTGCAGGGTGGTCGCCACCCGGGCGGCGTTGTCCGCGTCCAGGCGCGTGCGCGGGACGGCGTTCTTCGCGGGAGCGGCTCCATGACCCATGCGCCAATACTACAGACAACACTTGAATGGGTGTTCATGTATTCCTGTATGGTGGATCTGGTCGTCACTCCTGCCCATGGCCTGCGCGAAGGGTCCTGCCTGCCATGTCCTCCACCCTGATCGAGCGCCCCGCCCCCGAGGCGGCCGCCGCGGCCGCCGGTGTCACCGGTGTCGCCCCACGGCGGCGCACCCGGATCTTCGCGCTGCCCGAGGCCCGCTGGGCCGCCGCCGCGCTGCTGCTGTTCCTGATCGCGCTGCCGCTCCAGCTGACCGGCGCCCCCGCCTGGGCGTGGGGGCCGCTGTACGCGCTCGCCTACGCCACCGGCGGCTGGGAGCCGGCCTGGGCCGGCCTCCAGGCACTGCGCGAGAAGTCCCTCGACGTCGACCTGCTGATGATCGTCGCCGCGCTCGGCGCGGCGGCGGTCGGCCAGGTGATGGACGGCGCTCTGCTGATCGTCATCTTCGCCACCTCCGGCGCCCTGGAGGCCATCGCCACCGCCCGCACCGCCGACTCGGTGCGCGGTCTGCTCGACCTCGCGCCCGCCACCGCGACCCGGCTGCTGGACGACGGCACCGAGGAGAGCGTCCCGACCGAACGGCTCGCCGTCGGCGACACCGTCCTGGTGCGTCCCGGCGAGCGGATCGGCGCCGACGGCCGGGTCCTGGACGGCGCGAGCGAGGTCGACCAGGCCACCATCACCGGCGAACCGCTGCCCGTGGCCAAGGGGACGGGCGACGAGGTGTTCGCCGGCACGCTGAACGGCACCGGCGCGCTGCGGGTGAAGGTCGAGCGGGACGCCTCGGACTCGGTGATCGCCCGGATCGTGAAGATGGTCGAGGAGGCCTCCGAGACCAAGGCACCCACCCAGCTGTTCATCGAGAAGGTCGAGCAGCGGTACTCGATCGGCATGGTCGTCGCCACCCTGGCGGTGTTCGCGGTGCCGCTGGCCTTCGGCGCGGCGTTCACCGGCTCGCTGCTGCGGGCGATGACCTTCATGATCGTCGCCTCGCCGTGCGCGGTGGTCCTGGCCACCATGCCGCCGCTGCTGTCCGCGATCGCCAACGCCGGCCGGCACGGCGTGCTCGTCAAGTCCGCCGTCGTCATGGAACGGCTCGGCCAGGTCGACGCCGTCGCGCTCGACAAGACCGGCACCCTCACCGAGGGCACCCCCCGCGTCACCGACGTCCACCCCCTGACCGGCTCCGGCCTCACCGAGGACGAACTGCTGGCGCTGGCGGCCGCCGCCGAACACCCCAGCGAGCACCCGCTCGCCCGCGCCGTCGTCGACGCCGCCCGCGCCCGGGGCCTGGCCCTGGCCACGGCCGAGGACTTCGCCTCCGCCCCCGGCATCGGCGTGACCGCCACCGTCGAGGGCCGCGCCGTCGCGGTCGGCGCCCCGGCCCGGCTGCCGGCCGGCCCCCTCTCCGCCCACGCCGCCGTCGTCGGCGAGCTGGAGGACGGCGGCCGCACCGCCGTCCTGGTCGAGGTGGACGGCGTCCCGGTCGGCGTGCTCGGCATCGCCGACCGCCTGCGCCCGGACGCCGCCGCCACCGTCACCGCGCTCACCGCCCTGACGGGCACCGCGCCGATGCTGGTCACCGGCGACAACCCGCGCGCCGCCGCCCGCCTCGCCGCCGAGGTCGGCATCACCGACGTGCGGGCCGGCCTGCTGCCCCAGGACAAGGTCACCGCCGTTCGCGAGCAGGAGAGCGCCGGCCGCAAGGTCCTGGTCATCGGCGACGGCGTCAACGACGCCCCGGCGCTGGCCGCCGCCCACACCGGCATCGCCATGGGCCGGGCCGGCTCCGACCTCGCCCTGGAGACCGCCGACGCCGTGATCGTGCGCGACGAACTCGCCACCGTCCCCGCCGTCGTCGCCCTCTCCCGCCGCGCCCGCTCCTTCGTGGTGCAGAACCTGGTGATCGCCTCGGTGTTCATCACGGTGCTGGTGGTCTGGGACCTGGTGGCCACCCTCCCGCTGCCCCTCGGCGTCCTCGGCCACGAGGGCTCCACCGTCATCGTCGGCCTCAACGGCCTGCGCCTGCTGCGCGAAGCCGCCTGGACCCGGGCCCGCGCCGAGGGCCGCCGATGAGCAAGCGCACCCGCAAGCCGACCGCCGCCCCCGCCCAGGGGGCGGCGGCCCGCTGCACCGTCACCGTCTGCCGGGGCTGCTGCTGCGGCACCCCCAAGGTCCCGGGCCTGGACCACCGCGCCCAGCTCACCGACCTGCGCGACTCCCTCGCCGGGGTCGCGAACGTGCGGCCCACCGACTGCCTGGACGCCTGCGAGCAGGCCAACGTCATCGTCGTCCAGCCCTCCCCCGAGGGCCGCGAGGCCGGCGGCCGCCCCGTCTGGCTCGGCCTCGTCAACGACCCCGACGCCGCCGCCGACATCACCGCCTGGGTCCGGGCCGGCGGCCCCGGCCTCGCCGACCCGCCCGGCGTCCTCGACCTCTACGCGTTCAGCCCCTCGCGCCGCGTCAGCCGGCAGATCGACAGCTGAAGCGGACCGACACCGAAGGCTCCACCCACGCACCGGGGGTGGAGCCTTCGTCGTACGAACCGGGCCGAGCGAACAGGGCCGAGCGAACCGGCCCGGCCCAGCCGCGCGGGTCCGGCGCCGTCAGCCCGGGTGGACGAGGCGGCTCTCGTAGGCGAAGACCACGGCCTGGATCCGGTCGCGGAGGTCGAGCTTGTGCAGGACGCGCCCCAGGTGGGACTTCACGGTCGCCTCCGCGAGGTGGAGGGTGGCCGCGATCTCGGCGTTGGACAGGCCGCGGCCCACCTGGACGAGCACCTCGCGTTCGCGGGCGCTGAGCCGGCCCAGCCGCTCGTCGTGCTCGGGGTTGCGGCCGTCGGGGAGGTGCGGGCGGAGGTTGTCCAGCAGGCGCCGGGTGATCCGCGGGGAGACCACCGCGTCGCCCGCGGCGACGTCGCGGATCGCGGTGAGGAGTTCCCGGGGCCTGACGTTCTTCAGCAGGAAGCCCGAGGCCCCGGCGTTGAGTCCGGCGAAGGCGTACGCGTCGAGGTCGAAGGTGGTGAGGATCAGCACCTTGGTGCGCGGGGAGACCGCGATGACCTGCCGGGTGGCCTCGATCCCGTCGGTCCTCGGCATCCGGACGTCCATGAGGACGACGTCGGGGCGCAGCTCCCGGGCGAGGCGGACGGCCTGGGCGCCGTCCGCGGCCTCACCGACCGGTTCGATGTCGGGCTGGGCCTCCAGGACGGTGGCGAAGGCCATGCGCAGCAGCGCCTCGTCGTCGGCGATCAGGACGCGGATCGTCATGCGGACGCCCCCGCTCCGTCGAGGCGCAGGCGGGTGTGGACCTCCCAGCCGCCGCCCGGGAGCGGTCCGGCCCGCAGCGTCCCGCCGTAGGCGGCCGAGCGCTCGCGCATGCCGGGGATGCCGTGGCCGGACGGGGGCGCGGCGGCGGGGCGCGGCCGGCGGGGGCCGCTGTCGGTGACGTCCACGGCGACGGCGGCGGCCGAGCACTGGATCCGGACCTTCGCGCGGGTGCCGGCGGGCGTGTGCTTGAGGGTGTTGGTCAAGGCTTCCTGTACCAGGCGGTAGACGGTGAGCTGGGCGGTGGCGGGGACGTGGCCGTGGCCGCCGTGGACGTCGAGGCGGGTCGGCAGCCCGGCGGCGCCCATCTGGTCGGCGAGGGCCTCCAGTTGGGCGATGCCGGGCAGCGGGTGGCGCTCGGCGTCCGGTTCGTCGGTGCGCAGGACGCCCAGGGTGCGGCGCATGTCGGTCAGGGCCTGCCGGCCCGTCTCGGAGACCTGGTGCATCGCGGCGGTGGTCCGGTCGGGGGCCGCGTGCTGGGTGCAGAGCGCGGCGTCGGTGAGCGCGACCATGACGGACAGGTTGTGGGTGACGATGTCGTGCATCTCCCGGGCGATGCGGGTGCGTTCCTCGGCGACGGCCAGCCGCGCCTGTTGCTCCTGTTCCCGTTCCAGGCGGCCGGCCCGTTCCTCCAGGGCGGCGAGGTAGGCGCGCGTGGTGCGGACGTTGACGCCGAGGACGGCGGCGGCGACGGTCGTCGCGGTGGCCGCGACGAAGGGGGTCAGGAACGCGCCGTCGGCCGCCCAGCGCAGGCAGGCCAGCAGGACTCCGGCCTGGGTGACGGTGGCGGCGACCAGCGTGCCGCGCCGGTCCGAGCGCGCGGCCACCGTGTAGAGCGCCACCAACAGGGCGATGTCCGCCGGAAGTTGGATGTTCGTCAGCCACTGGGCGAAGGCCGCGGCCGCGATGGCTCCGAACACCGTGAGCGGGGCGCGGCGGCGCCACAGCAGGGGCAGCGTGAGGGCGGCGGTGAGGGCGGCGGCCACCGGCACCTCGTGCGGGGCGCGGGTGGTGACGACGTTGAGGAGCAGCAGCGCCGCCGGCAGCGAGTCCCACACCAGGGGCGGCAGCCGGGAGGCCGCCCTCGTCCACCTCAGCCGGGTCGGGAGCCGCAACAGGCCCTGGACATCGCCGGGTTGAGCGGCCACCTCGCTCATCACACCTCCCTGCCGGTCGGGCATCGCGGCGGCCCCGGGCGGGGCCGCCGGCGCGTACCACCGGATACGCGTCGCGTTCCTGCCACGGTAGGCCGCGGGCCCCGTGGGGCGCATGAGCCCACCGGCTGATGCCACCGTGCCGGGGTACGACCGCAGGAGGAGTCCCGGTGCCTCCCGTGGTCGCAGCGCGATGGCGGATCCGGCGCGCCCGTGTGCTGCTCCGGTCGTACGGGGCCTTCCGCGAACAGCAACCCCGGTCGCATCCGGCGGCGCCCCGGGGCCGATGCGGCGGCGCGGGCCCGGCGCCGAGCATGGCCGGGTGACCGAGATCATGACGGGACCTCAGCTGTCCCCCCTGGAAATCCTCGCCCTGCTGGGCGCCGTCGCGCTGGTGGTGGCGCGCTGGCTGCCGCCCGGCCTCCGCCCGCGCGTCACGATCGCGGCGGGGGCGCTCTTCGCACTGTCCGCGCTCGGGCTCCCCGCCGTGGCGGGGCTCCGCTGGCAGCTGCTGCCGGTGCTGGCGGGCGCCGCCCTCGCCTCGCCGTTCGCCCTCGCTCCCCTGCTGCGGCGCCGCGGTGGCCGCCGGGCGTGGCGGGCGCGCTGGTGGCTGGCGCTGCCGGGATCGGCGGCCTGCCTGGGCCTGATCGCCGCCGGCCCGGTGGCCGCGTGGGCCTTTCCCGTGCCGGTGTTCCCCGAGCCGTCGGGCGGGTTCGCGGTCGGTACCCGGGTGGTGCAGTGGACGGACCCGGACCGCGCCGAGACCTTCACCGCCGATCCGGACGACCGGCGCACGGTCGTGGTCCAGCTCTGGTACCCGGCGCGCAGGAGTCCGGCGGGTGCGCCGCGGGCCCAGTACCTCGGGCGCACGGAGCAGGAGGCGCGTACGGTCTCCGAGGCCCTCGCCCGTGGGGTCGGACTGCCGGGCTTCCTGGTCGACGGCGTCCCGCGGGCCCGCAGCCGGGCGGTCTTCGACGCGCCGGTGGACGGCGCGGGGGGACGGTTCCCCGTCGTGCTGTTCTCCCCCGGGTCGGGCGGGGTGCGCACCCAGAACACCGCCTGGGCGGAGGAGTTGGCCAGCCACGGCTACGTGGTCGCCGCCCTGGACCACCCGTACGACTCGGCCGCCGTCGTCCTGGCCGACGGCCGGACGGTCACCACCGAGACCGCCTCCAGCGGCGATCCGGACAAGGACGAGGAACTGGCGGCCGGCTGGACCGCGGTCCGGGCCGCCGACCTCCGCTTCGTCCTCACCCGGCTGGAGGGCCTGGACCGGGGGGCGGGTCCGGACCGCGCGGACGGCCCGGACCGGGGAGCCGACGCCGACCCGTTGACCGGGCGCCTGGACACCGGCCGGGCCGCGGTGGCCGGCCACTCCATGGGCGGCGCGGCCGCCCTCCAGGCGGCCCGGCAGGACCACCGGTTCGCCGCCGTCATCGACCTGGACGGCTTCCCCCACGGCCCCGTCTCGCCCGCCCTCGCCCAACCGGTGCTCGCGCTCACCCAGGCGATCACCCCGGCGACCGACCCGCGCTACCTGCCCCGTCTCACCGACGCGCTCGCGGCCGGCACCGGGACGAGCTACCGGCTCACCGTCCCCGGCGCCGCCCACCTCACCTTCATGGACGGCCCCCTGTACCTGCCGCCGGTGCCCTCGATCGTCGGCAGCCTGGGCCGCGCCGGCAGCCCTCGCCTCGTCGCCGGAGCCACCCTCGCCTTCCTGGACGCCGCGCTCCGGGGCAGGGCCGGGGACCCGGCCGCAGCGCTCTCCGCCTTCGGCAGCCTCACCGTCCGCCGCCCCGGCACGGACGGCCGCTGACCGTCCGCCGCCCCGGCGCCGCCGTGGCACCGGGGCGGCGCCGCACCGTCCTGCCCGGCGCTCCGTGAGCGGACGGGCCTCACAGCTCCTTGTAGTGCTGCCCCGCAGAAGTTCGTTGAGGGGTGTTGATCAGATGACCGATCCGCTGAGGTAGAGGTCACCTGCGCAGTCGAGGGCTTCCTCCGGG
>NZ_JBHUAF010000223.1:0-13976 GCF_042789895.1 Kitasatospora sp. NPDC056783 | reverse complement strand
CGTTTCTGCTGGGCCTGCGCCCGCCCCTCCACTACTCCTCCCACAACCCCCACCCCTTTCCCTGCCCCACCCGGTTGGTGGGAGGAGGAGAGCGCGGGCAGGTCACACGGGCGGAGCCCGCGGGGAGGCGGGGGTCCGCTCGGGATGAGGGCCCGAGGCCGAGGGCCCGTGGCCGCGCCGGTGGCGGGCCGCGTGGGCGGGCTGCGGGTGGACGGCCACCCCGAGGGTGGCCGGGGAGTCGCCCGTCACCGCGATGTCCCCCTCCCGATCGGTGCGCAGCACGGTCGCACCCAGTGCGCGCAGGCGGTCTACCGTCATCGGGGACGGGTGACCGTACGTGTTGCCCTCGCCGCAGGAGATGAGCGCCAGCCGGGGCCGGAGCGCGCCGGCCAGGGCCCAGTCCTGGTGGGCCGAGCCGTGATGCGCCACCTTCACGACGTCCGCCCTCCCCACCCGGCCCAACAGCGCCGACTGGGCCTGCGGTTCGAGATCTCCGAGCAGTGCCATCCGTAGTCCTCCTGTCAGTGACACCATCAATGCGACGCTCGCGTTGTTCGGGCCGGGCGCCTCCACCGCCGCGCCTGGCACGGGCCACACCACGTCCCAGGTCAACTCCGCGCCGATCGACCGTCGTTCGCCCCGGCCGGCTCTCATCACAGGAATGCCGGCGCCTGCGGCCCAGCCCGTCACCCTGGCCACCTCCCCTGGCGGGTCGTCCAGCGTGGTTCCTTCGATCGCGCCGACCCTGCGGCCCCGCAGCACCCCCGGCACGCCCTCGACGTGGTCGGCGTGGAAGTGCGTCAGCAGCAGTAAGGGAACCGACGTGACGCCGAGGTCGCGCAGACACCTGTCCGCGGCGTTCGGATCCGGCCCGGCGTCGATCACCACCGCACTGCCCGGCGTCCCCGTCGCGAGAGCCAGCATGTCGCCCTGCCCGACATCGCACATCACCAGCCGCCACCCGGACGGCGGCCAGCCCGTGGCGATCCGGGCGAGCTGCGGCGGGCGCAGCAGCACGGCGAGCAGGACCGCTGTCAGCAGCCCCGTCACCAGTACCCGCGCCCAGCGTCGCCGCGTCGGCGCCGGGCTGCCCGGCGCAGTCCGCCTCGGCAGTAGGAACGGCGCAGCCCAGCAGGCCGCCAGAACGGCCAGTGCGACCGTGACCGTCCCGAACCACCCTCCCGGCCAGGCCAGTTGACCGCCGGGCAGTTCGGCGCCGCGGCGCGCCACCTGGGCGAGCCAGCCGACCGGGACCCCGGCAGGCTCGGCGAGCAGACGGGCCAGAGCCGGGAGGAACGGGTGCAGGACGAGCACTCCGAAGCCGAGCAGTGTCGCCGACGCCACCGCCGGCTCGGCCAGCAGGTTGCACGGGATGCCGACCAGGCTGACGTGCCCGGACAGCACCACCGTCACCGGCGCGCACAGCGCCTGGGCGGCGGCCGCCGCCGCGAGGGCACCCGCGAGGTGGTGCGGCCAGCGTCGGGCCCGCAGGGCCTCGGCCCAGTGCGGACCGAGGACGAGCAGCCCGGCGGTGGCGAGCACCGAGAGCAGGAAGCCGAACGAGTGCGCCAGGAACGGGTCAAGGAGGAGCAGCACCAGGACGGCGCCGGCGAGCGCGGGCACCGCCCGGCGGGGACGGCCGGTGGCCAGGGCCAGCATGCCGATCAGCCCTGTCCCGGCCGCCCTCAGCACGCTGGGTTCGGGCCGGCAGACGGTGACGAAGGCCAGTGTCAACGCGGTGCCGAGCAGGGCGCCGGTGCGCAGCGACAGCCCCAGCAGCGCGGCCAGCCCACGCCGCTCCGGGGTGCCGGCCTGTCCGGGTGCGCCCAGCAGCGCGCCGAGGACGATCGCCAGGTTGGCCCCGCTGACCGCCACCAGGTGAACCAGGTCGGTGGCCCGGAAGGCGTCGTCGAGGTCGTCGGGCAGCCGCGAGGTGTCGCCGACGACCAGCCCCGGGAGAAGCCCCCGTTCGTCCGCCGGAAGTCCGTCGGTGGCGGTGCGCAGTCCCTCGCGCAGGTGCCCGGCGATCCGCTGCGGAAGACTCGGCGGATCCAGGTGCCGGGGTGGCCCGTGGGCGACCAGCAGTGCGGCGGACTCGGTGTCGTGACCCTCCCCCGCCGGCCGCACCTCGGCCTCCGCGGCCAGCCGCTGGGACGGGAGCAGCCGCTGCCAGGGCTCGCACTCCGTTCCCCGGACCATGACCGTCACCGGTGTGCGCGTGCGCGTGGCCCGCCCGTCCGGGAGCAGGGTGACGCGGTCGGCCACCGCCGCCACGGTGAGGAGCGTCCGCCCGCCGACGGTGCCGCCCCGGGAGGTGTGGGTCTTCGGGTCTCCTGTGATGGTCAGCTCCACCGCCACGGCCCGGGCGGCCGCGCCCGGCTCGGCCGCCGCGGACGCGCGGGCGAGTTCCGGCAGCGGCCCCCGGTGGAGGTCGGCGGTGTGCAGCGGGGTGGCGATCGCGGCGGCCGCGCCCGTGAGCAGGACGGCTGCCAGCGTCGCCGCGGACCCGCGTCTGCGCAGCACCCCCGGCCGGGTGAGCAGCAGGATGCCGCCGAGCGCCGCAAGACCCGCCGCGCCGAGGACAAGGGTCTCGTACCCCGGCTCCGGGCGCAGGAGCGCGGCCGAAACCGTCCAGGCCGAGACGGCGGGCAGCAGCAGACGGAAGTCGGTGCCCGGGGAGCGGGACGGGATGGCCGGAACGACCGGAACGGCCGGTGCGGTGGCGACGGACATGGCGGTGCCTCCCTTCGAAGGTCGACGGGGCGGGGCAGTGCGGGCAAGCGGGCAAGGACAGGGACGGTGGGGGCCTCAGAGGGTGAGCAGCGGACGGAGCTCCGCGTACGTTCGGGCGCCGATGCCGCTGACCTGCCGGAGCTGGTCGAGGGAGCGGAAGGAGCCGTGCGAGCTGCGGTAGGCGAGGATGCGCTGGGCGAGGGTGGGGCCGACCCCTGGGAGGGTGTCGAGTTGTTCGAGCGTGGCCCGGTTGAGGCTGACGGGTGCTCGGGGCGCGGACGGGCCCGGAGGTCCACTCCCGCTGCCGGTGACCGGAACGGGCCCCGGTTCGCCGACCAGGATCTGCTCGCCGTCCGTCAGGACGCGGGCCAGGTTGAGGTTCCTGGTGTCCGTCTCCGGGAGTGGGCCGCCTGCCGCACGCAGGGCGTCCGCCACCCGGGAACCGCCGGGCAGGGTGTGCAGGCCTGGGAGGTGGACCCGTCCGCCGATGTCCACCACGACGGCCCGGGGGTCGCCGGCCTCGGGGCCTGGCCCGGCTCTGGAAGCGGCGGCGGGGCCGTCGCCGGGGACGGACTGGTCGGCCGGCGCCGGTGTCGCGGCCGCCGCCAAGGCAGGCACGGCGACCGTCTCCGGCCGGGCCAGCCAGAAGTGCTGGACGGCGTAGCCGACCGCGAAGAGCAGCAGGACGGCCAGTCCGGCCACCGCGCGCCGGTCGAGCGCCAGGGCCGAGGCGAACGAGGGGAAGGAGGAGAACCGTGGCCCCGCCCCGGCTCCGGGCAGGTACACGGGTTCCTCGCCGGAATCGGCCGCGCCGCCCACGTCCGGCACCAGGGGAAGCGACGGCGGCGACGGCGCGGCGACAGGCACCGACCGGTCCCCCGCCGGAGGGGAGGCCGCCCTCACCGAGGACGAGGCCACCCCCGCCGGAGACGAGGCCGCCCCCGACGAACCCGTGCCCGAGCCGCCGGCCCCCGTCGGGCCGCCCGACGGCTCGTCGTCCCCAGGCAGTATCGCGGCCATCCGCAGCCGCACCGTCTCGTCGATCGCGTGGCGCTTCGCCGCGCCCAGGCTCATGGTCGTCATGCCGAGGACGGTAGGAGTCCTCCGGCGAGGGCGGGGGAATCAACGAAACCCTGTGGACAACCCAGGGGTTGTGAACAAAAAGCGTCACTCACAAGAGCGAGCAGGACTTTCCAAAATTGACCGAGCGGCCAGACAACCGGACGACCGGACAAATCAACGGATCAACGCCCGCCCGCCCTCACCGCGGCGCGACCACCACCGCGAGCAGCCCCGGCCCGACGTGCGCGCCGATCACCGCCCCCACCTCGCCCACGTACAGCTCCCGCAGCCCCGGCACCCGCGCCCGCAGCCGCTCCGCGAGCGGTTCGGCCCGCTCCTCGGCCGCCAGGTGGTGCACGGTGATGTCGACCCCCCGCTCCCCCGAGCGCTCGACCGCGATCTCCTCCAGCCGCGCGATCGCCCGCGACGCCGTCCGCACCTTCTCCAACGGCTCGATCCGCCCGCCGTCCAGGTGCAGCAGCGGCTTGACCGCCAGCGCCGATCCGAGCAGTGCCCGCGCCGCCCCGATCCGGCCGCCCCGCCGCAGGTGCTCCAGGGTGTCGACGTAGAAGAACCCGCTGGTCCCGGACGCCCGCCGGGCGGCCGCCTCGGCCACTTCGTCCGGCCCCTGTCCGGCCGCGATCGCCTCGGCCGCCGCCAGCACCCCGTACCCGAGCGCCATCCCGACCAGTCGGCTGTCCACCACCCTCACCGGTACGGGCGCCTCGGCGGCGGCCAGCCGGGCGGCCTCGACGGTGCCGGACAGCTCGCCGGAGATGTGCACCGAGACGATCCCCTTCGCCCCGGCTTCGGCGGCCGCCCGGTAGGTGGCGGCGAAGGTCTCCGGGTTCGGCCGGGAGGTGGTCACCCGCTGCCTGCCGCGCAGGGCCTCGGCGACGTCCTTCGGGGAGATCTCGACGCCCTCGCTCAGCACCGAGTCACCGACCGCGACGCTCAGCGGGACCACCGTGATCCCGTGCCGGTCGATGGCGTCCTGCGGCAGATAGGCCGTGGAATCGGTGACAAGTGCGAGGTCGGAGGGCATGAGCCGGAGGTTACTCCCCGTGGGTCCGGGAGGACAGCGCCCGCTGCCGCGCCCTGTTCGAGGACCTCGCGGCGGGCCGCCGGGCTCAGCCGGCCGAGGGCCCGGCCGACGGCTTGCGCAGCCGCTGCGCCAGCTTGGCCAGCGGATCGGCCAGCCCGAGCAGTTCCTCCGCGCTCGGACGTCCCTTCCCGTCGGTCAGCCCGGCCCTGGCCGCACGCCCGGCCGCGCCGGCCGTCCCCGCCGCCCCCGCGGAACCCGGAGCGCCACCGGCCGACGAACCCCCGGAAGCCCGACCGGCCGCCCCCGTGGACCCCGCAGAACCGGCGGCCCCCGCGGCCCCCGCGGCACGGTCCCAGTGCCGCAGCGCCCCCGCCTCGCTCTCGCACTCCTGGCTCAGCCGGCTCAGCTCGTCGTCCGCGAACCGGTGCATCCGGTCCTGCGCCGCCCAGCGCATGCTCTCCGCCGCGTGGGTGATCCGCTCCGCCCGCTCGCGCAGCTCCGGCAGCTTGGCGGCGATCCGCGCGGTGTCCGGCTCGCGCTCCAGCATCCGCAGTTCGCCGTCGAGCTCGGCGGCGTGCGCGTCGAGCCGGTTCAGCAGGGCGAGCGACTCACCGAGCTGGGCGTCCTGCGCCAGGCCGCCTTCCAGCACCTGCCGGGTGCCGTCGAGAGAGGTCCGCAGGCTCAGCCGGACGCCGGCGATCTGCGCGGGCGGGCCGACCTGGGTGTACTTCTTCGCCTTGAGCGTGGCGGTCTCCACGGCGCGCCGGGCGTTGGCCTCGTGCTTCCCGATCTTCGCGCCGACGGCCTTGGCGGCCTTGACGGTGCCGACGACGGCCAGGACCATCACCGCGACTCCGAAGAGCAGGGCCAGACCGATCATCACGCCGAACACGTCCATCGCGCGCCACCTTCCGCCGCCGTTCCGGCCCCACCGGGCCCAACGCGGGCCGCATCACCGAGAGTTCCACGGTAGCCTCCGGACCCCGCCCGGGGGAGGCCGGAGCGGTCCCGGCAGGCGGAGATCAGGGTCAGATCCGGGATCTCCCCGAGGGACCCGAGACCCCCGTGAAACGCCGGACGGGCGCCCCGAAGGACGCCCGCCCGATCACTCCCGCAGGAGCCGCACTCAGCCGGTGACGATGTTCACCAGCTTCGGCGCCCGCGCGATCACCTTGCGCACCTCGGCCCCGCCGATCGCCGCGACGACCGCCGGCTCCGCCAGCGCCAGCGCCTCCAGCTCGGCGTCCGAGATGCCCGGCGCCACCTCCAGCCGCGCCTTGACCTTGCCCTTGATCTGCACCACGCAGGTCACCGTCTCGTCCACCACGTACGCCGGGTCGGCGACCGGGTAGTCGGTGTGCGCCAGCGAGTCGCCGTGGCCCAGGCGGCGCCACAGCTCCTCGGCGACGTGCGGGGCCAGCGGCGCGACCATCAGCACCAGCTGCTCGGCCACCGCCCGCGGCGTGGAACCGCGCTTGACCAGGTGGTTGTTCAGCTCGATGGCCTTGGCGACGGCCGTGTTGAAGCGCAGCCCGGCCATGTCGCCGCGGATGCCGTCGATCGCCTTGTGCAGGGCGCGCAGCGTGGCGTCGTCCGGCTCCTCCTCGGTGACGACCAGCTCGCCGGTGGTCTCCGAGACGACGTTGCGCCACAGGCGCTGCAGGAAGCGGTACGAGCCGACGACGGCGCGGGTGTCCCACGGGCGGGAGACGTCCAGCGGACCCATCGACATCTCGTACAGGCGCAGCGTGTCGGCGCCGTACTCGTCGGCGATGTCGTCCGGCGCGACGGCGTTCTTCAGGGACTTGCCCATCTTCCCGGCCTCGCGCTTGACCGGCTCGCCCTGCCAGAAGTACTGGCCGCCGCGCTCCTCGACCTCGGCGGCGGGCACCGGGAAGCCGCGCTCGTCGCGGTAGACGTCGGCGGTGATCATGCCCTGGTTGAACAGCTTGTGGAACGGCTCGACGGACGAGACGTGGCCCAGGTCGTGCAGCACCTTGTGCCAGAAGCGCGCGTACAGCAGGTGCAGCACGGCGTGCTCGGCGCCGCCGACGTACAGGTCGGCGCCGCCGGCCGGCTTGTTCTCCGTCGGGCCCAGCCAGTACTTCTCGTTGGCCGGGTCGACGACCGCCGAGGAGTTCGCCGGGTCGACGTAGCGCAGCTCGTACCAGCAGGAACCGGCCCAGTTGGGCATGGTGTTGGTCTCGCGGCGGTACTTCCTGACGCCGTCGCCCAGGTCCAGTTCGACGTTGACCCAGGCCTCGTTGCGCGAGAGCGGGGTCTCCGGCGAGGAGCTGGAGTCGTACGCGTCGAAGGTGCGCGGCGAGTAGTCGTCGACCTCGGGGACCTCGACAGGCAGCATCGACTCGGGCAGCGCGTGCATGACGCCGTCCTCGTCGTAGACGATCGGGAAGGGCTCGCCCCAGTACCGCTGGCGGCTGAACAGCCAGTCGCGCAGGCGGTAGTTGACGGTGCCCTCGCCGATGCCGCGCTCGGCCAGCCAGGCGGTGACGGTGGTCTTGGCGTCGACGACGCTCAGCCCGTTCAGCGTCAGGTCGCCCTCGGTGCGGGCGGAGTTGACGATGACGGAGTCGTAGGTGTCGAACGCGTCGTCCCACTCGGCCGGGTCGGAGCCGCGTCCGTCGGTGGGCTCGACGACGCAGCGCATCGGCAGCGCGAAGGCGCGGGCGAAGGCGAAGTCGCGGTGGTCGTGGGCGGGGACGGCCATGATGGCGCCGGTGCCGTAGCCCATCAGCACGTAGTCGGCGATGAACACCGGGACGGGCTCGCCGCTGACCGGGTTGACGGCGTAGGCGCCGGTGAAGACGCCGGTCTTGACCTTGGCCTCGACCTGTCGCTCGACGTCCGACTTGGCGGCGGCCGTGGCGCGGTAGGCGGCGACGGCCTCGGCGGGGGTGGCGGCGCCGCCGGTCCACTCGGCGGGCACGCCCTCGGGCCAGGCGGCGGGGACGATCGAGTCGACCAGGCCGTGCTCGGGGGCCAGCACCATGTAGGTGGCGCCGAACAGGGTGTCGGGCCGGGTGGTGAAGACGGTGATCTTCTGGTCGCCGGGGGCGGCGAAGTCGACCCGGGCGCCCTCGGAGCGGCCGATCCAGTTGCGCTGCTGCAGCTTGATGGCCTCGGGCCAGTCCAGCAGGTCCAGGTCCTCGATCAGCCGGTCCGAGTACGCGGTGATGCGCATCATCCACTGGCGCAGGTTGGACTTGAACACCGGGAAGTTGCCGCGCTCGGAGCGGCCGTCCGCGGTGACCTCCTCGTTGGCCAGCACGGTGCCCAGGCCCGGGCACCAGTTGACCGGCACCTCCTTGGCGTAGGCCAGGCGGTACTCGCCCAGCACCTCGTCGCGCTCGGCGGCCGACAGCTCCGCCCAGGCGCGCCCGCCCGGCACCTCACGCGCGCCGGACTCGAACTGCGCGACCAGCTCGGCGATCGGACGGGCCTTGCGGGCGGCCTCGTCGTACCAGGAGTTGAAGATCTGCAGGAAGATCCACTGGGTCCAGCGGTAGTACTCCGGGTCGATCGTGGAGATCGAGCGGCGCGGGTCGTGGCCCAGGCCCAGCCGGCGCAGCTGGTGGCGCATGTTGGCGATGTTCGCCTCGGTGGAGACCCGCGGGTGGGTGCCGGTCTGCACCGCGTACTGCTCGGCGGGCAGGCCGAAGGCGTCGTAGCCCAGCGTGTGCAGCACGTTGTGGCCGGTCATCCGCTGGTAGCGGGCGAAGACGTCGGTGGCGATGTAGCCCAGCGGGTGGCCGACGTGCAGGCCCGCGCCCGAGGGGTACGGGAACATGTCCATGATGAAGCTGTGCGGCTTCGCGGCGACGTCGCCGGCCGCCGGGTCGGCCAGCGCGCCGGTGGGGTTGGGGGCGTGGAAGGTGCCCTCCTTCTCCCAGATGTCCTGCCAGCGGGACTCGATCTCGGCCGCCAGCGCGGCGCTGTACCGGAACGGCTCGGTCGCGGTCTCGGCCGCGCCGGACGCAGGGGTCGTCTCGCTCATGGTCCTTCAAGCTCCATCGATGTCAGTTGGCGAACCGCGCAGGCGGCCGGCCCGTGGACCCGGCCCGGGACGGGGTCGGGCGCGGAAAACAAAAAATCCCCTCGCAGGAGGGGACGCCACGCCGACTCCGGCACCGCCCGAGGGCGCGGCCGGTCCTGGTCAGCGCGGCCGGCTAAGGAGCAGGCGCACGGTTCGCATGGGCTCAGGGTACCGCAAGCGGGTCGACGGGCCGCGGGGCATACCGCCGGGACGGCCCCCGACGCCCCGCACCGCCCCGCACGGGGCCTCACAACCCCTCAAGGCGCCTCACGACCCCTCACGGCGCCTCACGGCCCCTCATGGCGCCGCGCGGCCCGTCACGGCGTCGCACCGAACCGCCCGGCGCCCTACCGCGCCGCCGCCCGCCCCGCCGCGTCGAACTCCCGAAGCGCCTTCGCCAGCCGCTCGGACTGCATCCCCGCCGCGAGCGAGCGCGCCAGCGCCGCGGTGCGGGCCGCCTCCCGCTGGTCGCCGAGCCTGCGGTGGGCCTCGGCGAGGCGCACCATCAGCAGCGCCTTCGAACGGGCCCGCCCCGGCCCGAGCCCGGCCACGGCCTCGGCGAGCAGCACCTTGGCCAGCCGGTGCTGGCCGAGTGCCAGCCGCCCCTCCCCCACCATCCCGGCGAGGTCGGCCCGGGCCTCCTCGGCGCCGGGCAGGCCGTCCAGTTCGGCGAAGGCCCGGGCGGCGGCGGCCTCGGCCCGCGCGGCCTCGCCCCGGCGGCCGTGCGCGCGGGCGAGCCGGGCGAACTGGCGGGCCCGGCCGGTGGCGCTGAGCGCTGCGCCGTGGTGGTCCAGGGCCTTGGTGAGCGCGGAGACGGCGTCCAGTCCGCGCCCGCCGGTGCCCTGGGTGGCGAGCACGACCAGCGCGCCGAGCACCGCGACGCCGAGCCTGGCGTCGCCGCTGACGTGGGCGGCGCGCAGCGCGGCGACGAAGGCGCGCTGGGCGGCCGCGTCGTGGTTGAGGTCGTACGCGGCCCAGCCGGCCAGGCGGGCGAGTCTGCTGGCGGTGCCGTACAGCTCGCGGCCGAGCCGTTCGTCGTACGCGCCGAGTTCCAGCAGTTTGGCCAGCATGGCGAGTTCGGCCCGGGTGGGGCCGAGGACGAGGCCGCCGCCGCAGGAGCGTTCGAGCTTCTGCTTGCTGCGGTAGGAGAGGCCGAGTTCGCCGACCAGTCCGGGTTCGACGCGCAGCGCGCCCTCGCCGCCGCCGACGGGCGGTGGCGGGGAGTCGAGGCGGGCGGCTGCCTGGTCGAGGTCGGAGCCGCGGAACAGGTCGGTGAGGCGGACCGGGCCGGCGTCGGTGGCGGCCTCGCGCAGCGAGGTCTGGGCGGTGTCGGCGGTCCACGGGTCGGTGAGCAGCCGGGGCGAGAGGATCTTGGCGCCGCGGTGGCCGCCCATCCGGCCCCAGAGCTGCTCGTAGGTGACGGCGATGCCGAGGGTGCGGCTGAGCACCTCGCAGACCGCCTGGTCGTGCGGGCTGCGCGGCACCATGCCGCGGTCGCGCCACTTGTACGGGGCGGTGGAGCTGATGGCCAGGCCGGGCGGCAGGGCGAGGCTCACCTCGCGGGCGAGCCGTTCCGGACTCCAGCCGAGCTGGTGGAGTATCCGGGCCAGTTCCTCGTTCCGCCTTCGCTCCAGATCGGCCATGGCACGACGGTAGCGGGATTCCGGGCCGGTGCACCGGCGGCGCGGGCAGAACGGCGAAGAGCCGCCTCCCGTTTCCGGAAGGCGGCTCTCGACTGCTGTGGAGCTATGGGGAATTGAACCCCAGACCTCTTGCATGCCATGCAAGCGCTCTACCAACTGAGCTATAGCCCCTCGACCTGCGATGTCACCGTGGTTCCCGGTTGTTTCCGGCCGTTTCCCCCGGCGACATCGACCACTTTACACGGTCCGGGGCGTGCTCCTGAAATCCGCTCCCCGGGGGCTCCCCGGGGCCCGCACCGCGCGCCCCGGGCGCGCACCCCAGGCGTGCGCTCCCCGCGCCCCCGCCCGCTGAAGCGCCGACAGCCCGCCGCCCGAAATGCCGGAAGGCCGCCACCCCTTGGGTGACGGCCTTCCGAACTGCTGTGGAGCTATGGGGAATTGAACCCCAGACCTCTTGCATGCCATGCAAGCGCTCTACCAACTGAGCTATAGCCCCGCGACACGGGCGACCCTGGCTTACCACGACCGCCGATGCGGAGTGGAGCTATGGGGAATTGAACCCCAGACCTCTTGCATGCCATGCAAGCGCTCTACCAACTGAGCTATAGCCCCGCACTCACCGGGCTTCCCGCTTCCCTTCCGGGCCGCGTTCTTCCCTGCGAACAAGGAAGACTTTAGCTGGTCAGGGCCGGAACTGTGAAATCCGCTCCCCCGGGGCCCCGCCGAGGGCCCCTGAGGGCCCCCGGCGCCCGGTGCCGCCCGCACCGGTACCGCTCAGGTGTCGTCGCCGATGACCGGCTGCGGGAGCGTGCCCGCGTTGTGCTCCAGCAGCCGCCAGCCGCGCGACCCGTGGCCGAGCACCGACCAGCAGCAGTTGGACAGCCCGCCGAAGCGCTCCCACCGGGCCGGCTCCAGGTCGAGCAGCCGCCCGAGCATGGTGCGGATCGTCCCGCCGTGGCTGACCACCACCAGCGTGCCGTCCTCCGGGAGCTTGGCGACCGCCTCCAGCACCACCGGCACCGAGCGGTCGGCGACCTCGGTCGCCAGCTCGCCGCCACCGCCGCGCCGCACCGGCTCGCCGGCCGCCCAGGCCTCGTACTCCTCGGGGAAGCGCTCGCGGATCTCGGCGTTGGTCAGGCCCTGCCAGGAGCCCGCGTAGGTCTCCCGCAGGCCCTCGTGGTGCTGCACGTCGAGCCCGGTGACCTCGGCCAGCTCCGCGGCGGTGCGCCGGGCGCGCTGGAGGTCCGAGGAGATCAGCAGGTCGGGACGGAGCCCGGAGAGCAGCCGGGCCGCCCGCTGGGCCTGGAGGACGCCCTGGCCGGTCAGCTCGATGTCCGTGGTGCCCTGGAAGCGCGATTCGAGGTTCCAGGAGGTCTGGCCGTGGCGCCAGAAGACGATGCGCGGGCCGCGCGGGCCCCGGCTCAGTGCAGGTCCTCGGGCTTGCCGAAGTCGTCCGCGGGGGCGACGGCGTTGCCGGCCTCGTCGGTGTGGGCGTCCGGGCGGTTGCGGGACTCCAGGGCGTCGGCGGGCAGCGGCAGCTCGGGGCAGTCCTTCCAGAGGCGGTCCAGCGAGTAGAAGGAGCGCTCCTCGGAGTGCTGGACGTGCACGACGATGTCCAGGTAGTCGAGCAGGATCCAGCGGCCGTCGCGCTCGCCCTCGCGGCGCACCGGCTTGATGTCCAGCTGCTCGCGCAGCTGGTCCTCGATCTCCTCGGCGATGGAGCGGACCTGCCGGTCGTTGTTCGCGGAGGCGATCAGGAAGGCGTCGGTGATCGACAGCACCTCGCTGACGTCGAAGGCGATGATGTTGTGCGCGAGCTTGTCGGCCGCCGCCTGCGCGGCGACGGTGATGAGCTGCTGGCTGTGGTCGGTGACGGTCACGGTGTTCTTCCGGCTCGGCGGCTTGGGGCGCCCCGGCACTCGGCCGGGGTCGCCTTCCAGGATCTCACGCCGCCCGGGCGGGCCCGGAACCGTTTTCCGCGCCCTCCCCGGGCCGCCGCGCGCCGCCCGGACCGGCGCCGCCGCCCTACTGGTTCTTCGGCGGCTGGTAGTCCTTGCCGAGCACGACCAGCAGGTCCGCGGTCTGGGTGTCCCCGGTCACCTTCTTCACCACCGTGTCCGGCAGGCCGAGGCTGGTCGCCAGCGACTTCGCCGCGCCCTGCCGGGCGTCGTCGGTGTAGCGGATCTCACTGGTGGCCTGCGGGGCGGCCTTGGCCCCGCCCGGGATGAACGTCAGGCCGGAGTTGACGATCTGGACCTGCGCGGCGGCCGCCGCCGCGTCGCTGCCGTTCGCGTCCTGGAGCGCGACCCGGGCCGGGGCGTCGCCGGCGGCCGCGGACTTCACGGTGCCGCCCAGCACGTCCTTGACCTGCTTGCCCGCCGTCGCCTCGTCCAGACTGCCGTCCGGCTTGACGGTCAGCGCGGCGGTGCCGAAGTGGCCGTCCTTCGCCTGCTGGGCGAGCTGGACGAGCACCCCGGCGAGGGCGTCCTCGGGCAGCGAGGGGTCGAGCACCGCGTTCATCCGGTGCACGTCGTCCTTGGCGTCCTTGAACTCGGTCGGCATGGTGCGCACCACCGCGTCCATGACCTGCCCGAACCGGGCCAGCTGGGCGTCCCGGTTCTCGCCGGGCGCCTGCCAGGTGGCGTACGCGACCGCGGCCTTGCCGCTGAGCAGGATGTTCTTCCCGGCCGCGGACAGCAGTTTGCCGTCCGGCTTGCCGCCCTCGTGGGTCTCGGCGTTGGTGTCCACCCGGACGCCACCGAGTTGGGAGACCAGCAGTTCCAGGTACGGGGTGTCCAGCCGCCAGGTGCCGGCCACCGGGGCGCCGAGCACGGTGGACAGGCCCTCGCGGGTCGCCGAGGCGCCGACGCCGTCCATCGCCTGGCCGACCGTGGTGACCGGCGGGTCGCCGGGGCCGGGCAGCCGCAGGTTGTCGGGCAGCAGCAGCACCGTGCCCTTCTTCCCGGAGGCGTCGTTGACCAGCAGCGCGCTGGACACCTTCCCCTGGAGGTCGCGCAGGTGGACGACGTTGACCTGGCGCCCGCCGGCCGCGGCGGCCGCGGTCGGCTTGTCGCCGGTGAGCAGGAAGTAGCCGCCGGCCCCGCCGGCCGCGAGCGCCACCACCACACCGAGGCCGATCAGCCGGTTGCGCAGCTTGCGGCGGCGCTCGGCGCGCACCTCGCTGCGGGACTCGGCGAACTTCAGCCAGTCGATGACGTCCTCGGTCTCCTCCGCCTCCTCGTCGACGAAGGTGAACTCACCCGTGGTGTAGCCGTCCCCGGGCGCCTTGCTCCCGGCCTTTCCGGCCTTCCCCGCCCGCGCCCCGCCGACCCGCTCGGACGGCGGCTCGGACTTGGCGGGCACCGCCCCGGTGGCGGGCCCGGGCACCCGCGAACGCCGCGGCGCGGCGGGAGCGGGCCCGGCGTCGGCGGGCGCGGCG
>NZ_JBHUAF010000222.1:0-13977 GCF_042789895.1 Kitasatospora sp. NPDC056783 | reverse complement strand
CGCACGGTCCGTTTCGCCGATGCGGTGGGTGTCGCCGAGGCGGGTGTCTGGGTGGAGCTGGGGCCCGATGGTGTCCTGTCCGCTCTGACGGACAACGCCGTTCCGGTGTTGCGCAAGGACCGCGGTGAGTATCGGCAGGTTGTGACGGCGCTGGCCCACGTCTTCGTCCACGGCGTGGATGTGGACTGGCCGGCCCTGTTCGCGTCTTACGGTCCCCGGCGCATCGACCTGCCGACCTATCCGTTCCAGCGCGAGCGCTACTGGCTGAAGCCTGCCCCGACCACCAGGGCCGCCGCGTCGTCGTCCCAGGACTCCTGGCTCTACCAGGTGGGTTGGCAGCAGCTCGACCTGCCGCGCCGGGAAGGGCTGCCCGGGACCTGGCTGGTCCTCGCGTCGGACGAGCCCGATCGGGATGACGTCCTGGCGGTGGCCGAGCGTCGGATCGAGGCCGCCGCCGAGCAGGTCGTCCGCGTGGAGCTCGGCCCGCTCGACGGGCCCGCCGTCGCCGACCGGCTGCGCGAGGCGATCGGGGACCGGCCGCTCGCCGGTGTGATCGCCTTGCTCGGTCCACAGGTGGGCGCCCTGGTGGACGCGGTACGGGCGCTGGAGACGGTGCCGGTGTGGGTCCTGACCCACGGCGCGGTGGCCGTCGAGGCCGACGAACCGGTGGATCCGGACGGCATCGGCCCGTGGGCGGTCGCCCGGGTGCTCGCCTGGGAGCAGGCCGTGAGCTGGGGCGGCGTGGTGGACCTGCCCGCCGAGCCGGGCGAGCAGGACTGGGCGCGGCTGTGGGACCTGCTGGCCGCGGGCCGGGACGGTGACGACCAGGTGGCCGTACGGTCCGGGCGGCTCCTGACCCGGCGGCTGCGGAGCGCGCGGCCCGGCGGCAGCGCGGTGGACCTGGGCGGCACGGTCGCGGTCGTCGGTGACCTCGGGGCCCGTACGGGTGCGCTCGCGGACTGGCTGTTCGGCGCGGGGGCCGACCGGGTCGTGCTGGTCGGCGAGGTGGCCGAGGCGATCGAGGTTCCGGCGCGCGTCGAGGTGCTGCCGTGGAACGGCACCAGCCGTGCCGAACTCGCCCACAGTACCGTCGTGTTCCTCGACGAGGACCGCTGGGAGACGGAGCCGCTGACCGCGCACCAGTGGCAGAGCCTGGTCACCGCTCGGCGGGAACGGCTCTGGGACCTGCACGAATGGGCCGGCGACAAGCCGCTGTTGGTCCTCTCCTCCGCCGTCGGCGTCATCGGCGGTGCTCCCGCGCCCAGCACGGCCCAGGTCGCCGCCGAGGCGGTGATTCAGCACCGCCGGTCGCTCGGCCTGCCCGGGATGGCGATCGCGATCGGGCCGGACGAGGGCGGGCAGGAGGCGCTCGGCTTCCGTCCGGTCGCCCTGGGCGACGCCCTGCGGCTGATGAGCGCCGGCCGGGAACGGGCCATCGTCGCCGACGTGGACTGGTCGCAGGTGGTCTCGTCGCCGACCGTGGCGCGCCCCCATCGACTCGTGGCGGAGCTGCCCGAGGTCAGGTCCCTCCTCGGTGCGGGCGCCCGGGCCCTGCGCGAGCGGCTGGTCGGGCTGACCGAGGCGGACCGCCGTCAGGCGCTCCTCGGACTGGTCCGAACCGAGGTGGCCGGCGTCCTGGGCTACCCGGACCCCGGGTCGGTGGAGACCGCCCGAGCCTTCACCGAGCTCGGCCTGACCTCGCTCACCGCCGTCGACCTGCGCAACCGGCTGAACGCGCGCACCGGCCTGCGGCTGCCCGTCGCACTCGCCTTCGACCGGCCCACCGTGGAGGCCGTCGGAGAGCACCTCGCCGCCGAACTGTTCGGCACGGGTGAGGAGCACGCGCCGGTCGCGGCCGCCGTCAGCGACGAACCGATGGCGATCGTCGGCATGGCCTGCCGGTTCCCCGGCGGGGTCGGCTCGCCGGACGACCTGTGGCGGGTCGTCGCCGACGGCGTCGACGTGATCTCGCCGTTCCCCACCGACCGCGGCTGGAACCTGGAGGACCTCTACGACCCGGACGTCACCGCGTCGGGCAAGAGCTACACGGCGGAAGGCGGCTTCCTCCACGAGGCACCGCAGTTCGACGCGGGCTTCTTCGGCATCTCGCCGCGCGAGGCGCTCGCGATGGACCCGCAGCAGCGGCTGCTGCTGGAAACCACCTGGGAGGCCTTCGAGCAGGCCGGCCTCGACGCCACGGCCCTGCGCGGCAGCCAGATCGGGGTGTTCATCGGCGGCAACGGCCAGGACTACGCCACCAACATGACGCGCGTTCCGACCGGCGTCGACGGATACCTCATGACCGGCAACGCGGCCAGCGTTCTGGCGGGCCGGGTCTCCTACGCCTTCGGGTTCACCGGCCCGACGCTGACGGTGGACACGGCGTGCTCGTCCTCGTTGGTGGCGCTGCACCTGGCGGCGCAGGCGCTGCGCAACGGCGAGTGCTCGCTGGGCGTGGTGGGCGGGGTGACGGTGATGTCGTCCCCCGGCACCTTCGTGGAGTTCTCCCGCCAGCGCGGGCTGGCGCCGGACGGGCGGTGCAAGCCGTTCTCGGCCGATGCGGACGGGACGGGGTGGTCGGAGGGTGCGGGTGTGCTGGTCGTGGAGCGGCTGTCGGATGCTCGGCGCCATGGGCATGCGGTGTTGGCGGTGGTGCGGGGCAGTGCGGTCAATCAGGACGGTGCGAGCAATGGGTTGACGGCGCCGAACGGTCCGTCGCAGGAGCGGGTGATTCGGGCGGCGTTGGCGTCGGCGGGGTTGTCGGCGTCCGAGGTGGACGTGGTGGAGGCGCACGGGACGGGGACCAGGCTCGGGGATCCGATCGAGGCGCAGGCTCTGCTGGCGACGTACGGGCGGGAGCGGTCGGCTGAGCGGCCGTTGTGGCTGGGGTCGATCAAGTCGAACATCGGGCACACCCAGGCGGCCGCCGGTGTGGCGGGTGTGATCAAGATGGTGATGGCGATGCGGCACGGTGTGCTGCCGCGGTCGCTGCACCTGGGTGAGCGGACCTCGCATGTGGACTGGGACGCGGGGGCGGTGGAACTGCTCTCGGAGGCTCGGGAGTGGACTGCGGGGGACCAGCCTCGGCGGGCCGGCATATCGGCCTTCGGTGCGAGTGGGACGAATGCGCATGTGATCGTGGAGGAGGGTGATCGGGCCGGGGTGGTGTCGGTTGCCGGTGGTCGGGTGGGGATGCCGGTGGTGCCGTGGGTGGTGTCGGGGCGGTCGCCGGAGGCGTTGCGGGCGCGGGTGGCGCAGGCGGCGTCCTTCGCGGGGGATCCGGTGGATGCGGGTTGGTCGTTGGTGGCGTCGCGGTCGGTGTTCGGTCACCGGGCGGTGCTGATCGGCGCGGACCGGGATGAACTGGTGTCCGCTGAGCCGGTGTTGGCTTCCGGTGCGGTCGGTGGTGTGGGTTTCCTGTTCGCGGGCCAGGGTGGTCAGCGGGTGGGGATGGGCCGGGAGTTGTACGAGGCGTTCCCGGTGTTCCGGGAGGCGTTCGACGAGGTCTGCGCGGGGTTGGGGGTTCCGGTCGCGGAGGCGGTCGTCTCGGGTGAGGGTCTGGGTCGTACGGGGCTGGCGCAGCCGGCGTTGTTCGCTTTGCAGGTGGCGCAGTTCCGTCTGCTGGCTTCTTGGGGTGTGGCTCCGGCTGTTCTGGTGGGGCATTCGGTCGGTGAGATCGCGGCGGCGCATGTGGCGGGTGTGCTGGATCTGGCGGATTCCTGCCGGCTGGTGCGTGCCCGGGCCGCTTTGATGGACGCTCTGCCCGGGGGTGGGGTGATGGTGGCGGTCGAGGCCACGGAGGACGAGGTCACGCCGCTGCTCGCCGGTGGTGTGGGGGTCGCGGCGGTCAACTCGGCGGCGTCGTTGGTGGTTTCCGGTGTCGAGGCCGAGGTTCTGAGGGTGGTCGGGGCGTTGCCGGGTCGGCGTGTGAAGCGGCTGGAGGTGAGTCATGCGTTCCATTCGCCGTTGATGGAGCCGATGTTGGACGGCTTCCGTGCGGTGGTGGAGGGCCTGGCCTTCAACGAGCCGCGTATCGCGGCGGTTTCGTCGGTTACCGGTCGTCTGGTGGAGGGTGAGTGGTCGCAGCCGTGGTACTGGGTCGATCATGTTGTTCGCACGGTCCGTTTCGCCGATGCGGTGAGTGTCGCCGACGCGGGCGTGTGGGTGGAGCTGGGTCCCGATGGTGTCCTGTCCGCTCTGACGGACAATGCCGTTCCGGTGTTGCGCAAGGACCGCGGTGAGTATCGGCAGGTCGTGACGGCGTTGGCCCACGCCTTCGTCCACGGTGTGGATGTGGACTGGCCGGCGCTGTTCGCGTCTTACGGTCCCCGGCGCATCGACCTGCCCACCTACCCGTTCCAGCGTGAGCGTTACTGGCTGGAGCCGGTTTCCGCCGGTGGCGTCTCCTCGGCGGGCCTGTCCGAGGCCGGGCATCCGCTTCTCGCGGCGGCGGTCGAACTGCCCGATGGTGGGCTGGTGTTGACCGGTCGGATCTCCCTGTCCACCCACCCCTGGCTCACCGGGCACACGGTGCTGGGTTCGGTCCTGCTGCCGGGCGCCGCGTTCGTGGAGCTGGCCCTGACGGCCGGGCGGCGCGTCGGGTGCCCGAGGGTCGAGGACCTGGTGCTCACCGCGCCGCTGGTGGTGCCCCGTACGGGTGCCGTCCAGCTCCAGGTGGTGGTCGAGGCGCCCGGCGAGGACGGCACTCGGGCCGTGGCGGTGTACTCGCGTCCGGCGGCCGACGAGGACGACGCCGAGTGGACCGAGCACGTGGCGGGTTCGCTGAGCGCCGCCGAGCCGGCTCCCGGCGCGGGATTCGCCTGGCCGCCCGCCGACAGCGCGGTGGAGCGCGATCTGACCGGCCTGTACGAGGGCTTGACCAAGCGCGGCTACGCCTACGGCCCGGTCTTCCAGGGGCTGACCCGGCTCTGGCAGGACGGTGAGACGATCGTCGCAGCCATCGAGCTGCCGACCCAACAGCCCGGCGCGGCGGGTGACTTCGTCGCCCACCCGGCTCTGCTGGACGCGGTCGTGCACCCCCTGCTGCCCGGCGTCCTGGACGACGAGCGCCCGGCCGGGCTGCCGTTCGCCTGGAGCGGGGTGAGCGTCCATGCGACGGGTGCCACGCGGGTGCGGGTGCGGATCGCGCCGGTCGGTCCGGAGACGGTGTCGCTGCACATGGTGGACGAGGGCGGCCGGACCGTGGCCAGGATCGACGCGCTGACCTGGCGGGCGGTGGAGACCGGTGCCGTCCGGGCCGCCGGCCACCGGTCGCTGTACGAAGTCACCTGGAACCAGGTCGAGTTGCCCACGGGAGGGGACGCCGGCTCGTGGACGGTGCTCGGCGCCGCCCGGTCCGAGGTCCCCGGGCACGCCGCTGATCTGGCGGCCCTGCGCAGCCGGCTCGACGGCGGTGAGCCGGTGCCGCACGTCGTGCTGGCGCCCCTGGCGGCCGGTGACCCGACCGGTGGCCCGGCCGACGGGGCCGGCGCGGTCGGTGACGCCCTGGAGCTGGTCCAGGAGTGGCTGGCGGACCAGCGGTTCACCCGCTCGCGGCTGGTGGTCGTCACCACCGGTGCCGCCGGCCCGAACCCGGCGGACCTCGCCGGTGCCGCCGCCCGGGGCCTGCTGAAGTCGGCGCAGACCGAGCACCCCGACCGGCTGGTCCTGGTGGACGTGGACGACCTGGACGCCGCGTGGCCGCTGCTGCCGGGCGCCGTGGCCTCGGGCGAGCCGCAGCTCGCCCTGCGCTCCGGGGTCGCGCTGGTGCCCCGGGTGGTGCGGTCGGCGGCCGGGGACGGCGAGGCGCGCCCGTTCCCGACCGAGGGGACGACGCTGATCACCGGTGGCACCGGCGTGCTGGGTGGGCTGCTCGCCCGGCACCTGGTGGGCACGCACGGGGTGCGTCGCCTGCTGTTGGCCGGACGGCGCGGTCCGGACGCCCCGGGTGCCGCCGAACTCGTGACCGAACTCAAGGAGTTGGGTGCCGAGGTGGTCGACATGGCGGCCTGCGACGTGACGGACCGGGCGGCGCTGGCGGAACTGCTGGCCGAGGTGCCCGCCGCGTACCCGCTGACCGCCGTGCTGCACCTGGCCGGGGTCGCCGACGATGGCGTCATCGACTCCCTGGATCGGCGCAGGGTGGCCGACGTGCTCGCGCCCAAGGCGCTGTCCGCCTGGCACCTGCACGAGCTGACCCGAGACCTGGAGCTGTCCGCGTTCGTGCTGTTCTCCTCGGTCGCGGCCACCTTCGGCGCCCCCGGCCAGGGCAACTACGCGGCCGCGAACGCCTATCTGGACGCGCTCGCGCTGCACCGGCGCTCCCTCGGCCTTCCGGCGCAGGCCCTCGCCTGGGGCCTGTGGGCGCGGGAGAGCGGCATCACCGGCCGTCTGGGTGACGCCGATCTGCGCCGGCTCGCCCGGGCGGGCGTCCTCGCGCTGGACGACGCCACCGGACTCGACCTGTTCGACGCGGCCCTGGCCGCCGGCCGGCCGTGGCTGCTGCCGATGCGGCTGGACACCAAGGCGCTGCGCGCCCAGGGCGAGGCGCTGCCCGCGGTGTTGCGCGGCTTGGTCGGCACGGCCCGGCGCACCGGCGGGACGGCCGGCGCGCCGGCCGAGAGCCTGGTCGAGCTGCTGGCGCGCACCGCCCCGGAGGACCGGGACCGGCTGGTCGAGGAGACGGTCTGCCGGGAGATCGCCGTCGTGCTCGGCCACGCCGGAGTCGACGGTTTTGACCGGGACCGGACCTTCGCGGAGCTGGGCTTCGACTCGCTGACCGCGGTGGACCTGCGCAACCGGCTGACCGCCCTGGCCGGGCGGCGCCTGCCGGCCACCCTGGCCTTCGACTACCCGACGCCGACCGCGCTGGTCGGCTACCTGCGGGCCGAACTGCGCACGGAGGTGTCGCAGGGGCACCCCGTACTGGACCGCCTGGGCGAGCTGGAGGCCGAGCTGGCCGCCGTCGAACTCGACGCGGCCGTCCGGGCCGAGGCCGCGGAACGGCTGGGCGCCCTGCTGTCCGCGTGGACGGGCGACGCCGAGGCGGCCCGGGCCGCCGGGCGGCTGGCCGACGCCTCCGCCGACGAGGTCTACGACTTCGTGAGCCGGGAACTCGGGATCTCCCTCAACTGAGCACTGCTGTAAGCCCGCTGTACTGCCGGAACGATCGGGGTGGATGAGATGGCGAACGATGAGAAGTTGCTGAACTACCTCAAGCAGGTCTCCGCGGACCTCTACCAGGCCCAGCACCGGATCCGGGAGTTCGAGGAGCGCGACCAGGAGCCGATCGCGATCGTCGGTATGGCCTGCCGGTACCCCGGCGGGGTCCGCTCGCCGGAGGACCTCTGGCGGCTGGTGGCCGCCGGTGGGGACGCGATCACCCCGTTCCCCGTCAACCGCGGCTGGCCGTCGGACCTGTACGACCCGGACCCGGACCGGCTCGGGAAGACATACAGCACCGACGGCGGATTCCTGCACGACGCGGGCGAGTTCGACGCCGAGTTCTTCGGCATGAGCCCGCGCGAGGCGACGGGCGTGGACGCCCAGCAGCGGCTGCTGCTGGAGACCGCCTGGGAGACCCTGGAGCACGCCGGGATCGACCCGCTCTCGGTGCGGGAGCAGCCGCTCGGCGTCTTCACCGGCGTGATGTACGCCGACTACGGCTCCCGGTTCCCCACCGCCCCGGAGGGCTTCGAGGGCTACCTCGGCCACGGCAGCGCGGCGAGCATCGCCTCTGGGCGGATCGCCTACAACCTGGGCACCACCGGCCCGGCGGTCACCGTGGACACCGCGTGCTCCTCCTCCCTGGTCGCGCTGCACCTGGCGATCCGGGCGCTGCGGGCGGGGGAGTGCTCGATGGCGCTGGCCGGCGGGGTCACCGTGATGTCCTCGCCGGCGGTCTTCGTCGAGTTCTCCCGGCAGCGCGGCCTCTCCTCGGACGGGCGGTGCAAGTCCTTCTCGGCCGCCGCCGACGGCGTCGGCTGGTCCGAGGGGGCCGGTCTGCTGCTGGTCGAGCGCCTCTCCGACGCCCGGCGCAACGGACACCGGGTGCTGGCGGTGGTGCGCGGCACCGCCGTCAACCAGGACGGCGCGTCGAACGGCCTGACCGCCCCCAACGGGCCCGCCCAGCAGCGGGTGATCCGTCAGGCGCTGGCCAACGCGGGCCTCACCACCCGGGACGTGGACGTGGTCGAGGCGCACGGCACCGGCACCAGGCTCGGCGACCCGATCGAGGCCGAGGCGCTGCTCGCCACCTACGGGCGGGAGCGCGAGGCCGACCGGCCGCTGTGGCTGGGCTCGGTGAAGTCCAACCTGGGCCACACCCAGGCCGCCGCCGGCGCCGCCGGCATCATCAAGATGGTCATGGCGCTGCGCAACGGCGTGCTGCCCAAGACCCTGCACGCCGACGAGCCGTCCCCGCACGTCGACTGGGCGGGTGGCGCCGTCCGGCTGCTCGACCGCGAGCAGGACTGGACGCCGGGCGAGCGCCCTCGGCGCGCCGCCGTCTCCTCCTTCGGTATCAGCGGCACCAACGCGCACGTCGTCCTGGAGGAGGCGCCCGCGGCGGATCCGGCCGAGGACGCTGGGCCGGCCGACCGTACGCCGCCCGCCGTGGTGCCCTGGGTGCTCTCCGCCCGCGGTGCCGCCGCCCTGCGCGAACAGGCGGCCCGGCTCGCCGAGTTCCCGGTGGCGGACTTCGCCGACGCGGGCTGGTCGCTGCTGACCGCCCGCGCCGCCTTCGGGCACCGCGCGGTGGTGCTCGGCACGGACCACGCGGAGCTCGTCGCCGGGGCGCGCGAGGTGGCCGAAGGCTCGGCCGGGGCGGTCGTCGGCGCGGGCTCCGCGCCCGGCGGCACCGTGTTCGTGTTCCCCGGGCAGGGGTCCCAGTGGATCGGCATGGCGGGTGAACTGCTCGCCACCTCACCGGCGTTCGCCGCCTCGATGGCCGAGTGCGACCGCGTGCTGGGCGAGCTGACCGGCTGGTCCGTCCTCGGCGTGCTGACCGGGGCGCCGGACGCGCCGGCGCTGGAGGGCGACGACGTGGTCCAGCCCGCCCTCTTCGCGGTCATGGTGTCACTGGCGGAGGCCTGGCGGGCGATCGGTGTCACCCCCGACGCCGTGATCGGGCACTCGCAGGGCGAGCTCGCGGCCGCCTGCGCCGTCGGCGCGCTGTCGCTGGAGGAGGCGGCCCGCGTGGCGGTCCTGCGCAGCCGTCTGCTGACCGAGCTGGCCGGCCTCGGCGGACTGGTCTCGGTGCCGCTGCCGCTCGCCGAGGTCGAGCGGCGGATCGCCCGGTACGGCGCGGAGCTCTCGGTGGCCGCCGTCAACGGCCCGCGGGCCGTGGTCGTGGCCGGCCGCACCGCCGCGCTGGAGCGCCTCACCGCCGACCTGGCCGCCGAGGAGGTCAGGGCCCGCCGGGTGCCGATCGACTACGCCTCGCACTCCGCCCAGGTCGAACCGCTCCGGGACCGGCTGCTGGCCGAACTGGACGACCTCGCCCCGCGCTCCGTCGACACGCCGCTCTGGTCGACCGTCACCGGGGACTGGCTCGACACCGCCCGGATGGACGCCGAGTACTGGTACCGCAACCTGCGCGGCACCGTGCGCTTCGCCGAGGGCACCGCCGCCCTGCTGGAATCCGGGCACGGCGCGTTCGTCGAGGTCAGCCCGCACCCGGTGCTGACCATGGCGATCGGGGAGACGGCCGAGGCGTACGGCGCCGAGCACACCGTGGTGGTCGGCACGCTGCGCCGCGGCCACGGCGGCCTGCGCCGGCTGCTCGACAACGCAGCCGCCCTGTCCGTACGGGGCGTGCCGGTGGACTGGCGGGCGCTGTTCGACGGCCCGCGCCAGCCGGCGGAGCTGCCCACGTACGCCTTCCAGCACACCGACTACTGGCTGCGTTCCGACGCGGCGGTGGGCGACGTCACGGCGGCCGGGCTCGGTGTCGCCGGCCACCCGCTGCTCGGAGCCGCGGTCGAACTGGCCGGCGGCGGCGTCGTGTTGACCGGACGGCTGGCCCTGAGCAGCCACCCCTGGCTCGCCGACCACGCCGTCATGGACACCGTGCTGCTACCGGGAACCGGCTTGGTGGAGCTGGTCACCACCGCCGGCGACCGGGTGGGCTGCGGCCGGGTCGAGGAGCTCGCCCTCACCACCCCGCTGCTGCTGCCGGCCCAGGGCGCGGTACAGCTCCAGGTCGTCATCGGACCGGCCGAGGAGGACGGCCGGCGCGAGGCCGCCGTGTACTCGCGGCCCGAGCCCGCCGAGGGGCTCGAACCCGAGTGGGTCGGCCACGCCACCGGCTCGGTCGGGCCCGGCAGGACGGCGCCCGGTGGGACGGCAGCCGCCCAGGTGGGCGAGTGGCCGCCGGCCGGCGCCACCGAGGTCGACCTGGACGGCGTCTACGCCCGGCTGGCCGGGCTCGGCCACGGCTACGGACCGCAGTTCCAGGGGCTGCGCGCGGTCTGGCGGCGGGCCGACGAGCTCTTCGCCGAGATCGCGCTCGCCCCCGAACAGGCCGCCGAGGCAACCCGGTTCGTCCTCCACCCCGCCCTCTTCGACGCCGCCCTGCACCCGCTGCTGCGCGGTGTCGTCGACGACGGGCGGCACGGCGGGCTGCCGTTCTCCTGGACCGGCGTCGAGGTGCACGCCGCCGGCGCCACCCGGCTGCGGGTCCGCCTCACCCCGACCGGACTCGACTCGGTGGCCCTCGCCCTCGCGGACATCGACGGCTCGCCCGTCGCCACCGTCGAATCGCTCACCTGGCGCGAGGTCAGCCCCGAGGCGCTGCGCGGCACCGGCCGGGTCCACGACGATCTGTTCCGGATCGACTGGCGCGAGGCCCCGGCCACCGGGCCGGTGCCGGAGCGGCCGCTGCTGCTGGCGGCGGCGGGGCTGGCGCCGGCCTTCCCCGGCAGCCCGACCCACCCGGACCCGGAGGCGCTGCGGCGGGCCCTGGACGGTGGCGCGCCCGCGCCCGAGCTGGTGCTCACCGACCTCGCCGAACTCACCGGACTGGCACGGCGGGACGGTGACGCCGGGTCTGACGGGTTCGCGAGCGGTGGCGGCGACCTGCTCGGCGACACCCACACCGCGGTCACCCGCGCCGCCGAGCTGCTCTCCGCCTGGCTGGCCGACGAGCGGCTGTCCGGCACCCGGCTCGCCGTGGTGACCGGTGGCGCCGTGGACGGCACCGACCCGGCCGCAGCGAGCGTCTGGGGCCTCGTCCGGGCCGCCCGGACCGAGTACCCCGACCGCTTCCGGCTGATCGACACCGACGACCTCGCCGCGCTGCCCGCCGCCCTGGCCGTCGACGAGCCGGAGGTCCTGGTGCGCGACGGCGCCGTCCTGGTGCCCCGGCTGGCCCGCGCGGCCGCCGCCGAGGCCGGCCCCGGTCCGTTCGACCCCGAGGGCACGGTGCTGGTCACCGGCGCCACCGGCGCGCTCGGCACCGTGCTCGCCCGCCACCTGGTGCGCGAGCACGGCGTGCGCCACCTGCTGCTGGTCAGCCGGTCGGGACCGGCAGCGCCCGGAGCGGAGGAACTGCGCGCCGAACTGGCCGAACTCGGCGCCGAGGCCACCCTCGCCGCCTGCGACGTCGGCGACCGGTCCGCGCTCGCCGCACTGCTGGCCGCCGTCCCCGCCGACCGGCCGCTGCGCGCCGTCGTGCACACCGCCGGGATCCTGGACGACGGGCTGGTCACCGCGCTCACACCGGAGCGGTACCGGGCCGTGCTGCGCCCGAAGGCCGACGCGGCCTGGCACCTGCACGAGCTGACCCGCGACCTGGACCTGACGGCGTTCGTCCTCTACTCCTCGGCCGCCGCCACCTTCGGGGGCGCGGGCCAGGCCAACTACGCGGCGGCCAACGCCTTCCTCGACGCGCTCGCCGCCCACCGCGCCGGGCTCGGCCTGCCGGTGACCACCATCGCCTGGGGTCTCTGGGAGTCCGCCGGGAAGCTCACCGGCGAGCTCACCGACACCGACCGCAGCCGGATCGCCCGGGCCGGCATGCGCCCGCTCGGCGACGCCGACGGCCTCGCGCTGTTCGACACCATGCTGCGGGAGAACCACACCTGGGCCCTGCCGACCCGGCTCGACCAGGCCGCCCTGCGTGGCCTCGGCGCCGGCCTGCCCGCCCTGCTGCGCGGCCTGGTACGGACCGTCGCGCGCCGCGGCACGGCGGGCGGCGGCGAGAGCGCGTCCTCGTTGACCGGCCGGCTCGCCGGACTGTCCCCCGCCGAGCGGACCAAGGCGCTGGTCGAGCTGGTCCGCGTCCAGGTCGCCGAGGTGCTGGGACACCACGACACCGGGACGATCGAACCGGACCGGGCCTTCACCGAACTCGGCTTCGACTCGCTGACCGCGGTCGAACTGCGCAACCGCCTCAAGACCGCGACCGGTCTGCGGCCGTCGGCCACCCTCGTCTTCGACTACCCGAGCGTGGCCGAACTCGCCGCCCATCTCGACGCCGAGCTCGGCGGGGCCGAGGCGAGCGCCGCGACGCCGGTGTCGAGCCCGCCCCGGCCTGCCGCCACCGACGACGACCCGGTGGTCATCGTCGGCATGGCCTGCCGCTTCCCCGGCGGGGTCGCCTCGCCGGACGACCTGTGGCGACTGGTCAGCGACGGCGTCGACGCGATCGGGCCCTTCCCCGTCGACCGCGGCTGGAGCACCGAGGAGCTGTACGACGCGGACCCGGACGCGGCCGGAAAGACGTACACCGTCGAAGGCGGCTTCCTGGACGGCGTGGACCGCTTCGACGCGGGCTTCTTCGGCATCTCGCCGCGCGAGGCGCTCGCGATGGACCCGCAGCAGCGGCTGCTGCTGGAAACCACCTGGGAGGCCTTCGAGCACGCGGGCATCGACCCGCAGTCGCTGCGCGGCAGCGAGACCGGCGTGTTCGCCGGCATCAGCGGCCAGGACCACGGGACCCTGCTGGCCAAGTCCCCCGAGTTCGAGGGCTACCTGCTGACCGGCAGCGCGGGCGCCATCGCCTCCGGCCGGATCGCCTACACCTTCGGCTTCACCGGCCCGACGCTGACGCTCGACACGGCGTGCTCGTCCTCGCTGGTGGCGCTGCACCTGGCGGCGCAGGCGCTGCGCAACGGCGAGTGCTCGCTGGCGTTGGCCAGCGGGGTGATCGTGATGTCCACGCCGACGTTGTTCGTGGAGTTCTCGCGGCAGCGGGTGGGGTCGCCGGACGGGCGGTGCAAGTCCTTCTCGGCGGCGGCCGACGGTGCGGGGTGGTCGGAGGGTGCGGGTGTGCTGGTGCTGGAGCGGCTGTCGGATGCTCGGCGCCATGGGCATGCGGTGTTGGCGGTGGTGCGGGGCAGTGCGGTGAACCAGGACGGTGCGAGCAATGGGTTGACGGCGCCGAACGGTCCGTCGCAGGAGCGGGTGATTCGGGCGGCGTTGGCGTCGGCGGGGTTGTCGGCGTCCGAGGTGGACGTGGTGGAGGCGCACGGGACGGGGACCAGGCTCGGGGACCCGATCGAGGCGCAGGCTCTGCTGGCGACGTACGGGCAGGACCGTTCGACCGGTCAGCCGCTCTACCTCGGCTCGGTGAAGTCGAACATCGGGCACACCCAGCATGCGGCGGGTATGGCGGGTGTGATCAAGATGGTGATGGCGATGCGGCACGGTGTGCTGCCGCGGAGCCTGTACGCGCGGGAGCCTTCGCCGTTCGTCGACTGGGAGTCGGGGGCGGTGGAACTGCTTTCGGAGGCTCGGGAGTGGGCCGTGGGGGAGAGGCCTCGGCGGGCGGGTGTGTCGTCGTTCGGGATCAGTGGGACGAATGCGCATGTGATCGTGGAGGAGGGTGATCGGGCCGGGGTGGTGTCGGTTGCCGGTGGTCGGGTGGGGATGCCGGTGGTGCCGTGGGTGGTGTCGGGGCGGTCGCCGGAGGCGTTGCGGGCGCGGGTGGCGCAGGCGGCGTCCTTCGCGGGGGATCCGGTGGATGCGGGTTGGTCG
>NZ_JBHUAF010000221.1:0-14051 GCF_042789895.1 Kitasatospora sp. NPDC056783 | reverse complement strand
GGCCACGGCCGCCGGGGTCACCCCTCCATCACCGCTCGGACGGCGTCAGTCCTCGCCGTCGAACCCGTTGATCGCGCCGCCGGCCCCGCCACCCGGCCCGGCCGAGGGGTCGGTCCGCAGGTGGATGACGCCGTAGTCGTAGCCGTGCCGACGGTAGACCACGCTCGGCAGGCCGCTGTCCTTCTCCACGAAGAGGTAGAAGTCGTGGCCGACCAGCTCCATCTCGTAGAGCGCCTGGTCCAGCGCCATGGGGGCGGCCGGGTGGGTCTTCTCCCGCACCACCAGCGGGCCTTCGCCCTCCACTTCCAGGGATCCCATCATGGTCTTGCGGACGGCGCCGTTCGTCTCGCCCTCCAACGCCGTCGCGTCCGGCAGCGCGGCCAGGGCCGCGGTCGCCTCGGCGACGCTGATCGGGGTGCGGCCGTTCGCGCCGCCCTTGTGCACCCGACGCCGGTCCGCGGACTTGCGCAACTGCGCGTCGAGCTTCGCCGAAGCCAGGTCGAGCGCCGCGTACGGGTCCCCCGCGGCGGCTTCGGCCCGGATCACGGGGCCGCGGCTGCGGAGAGTGATCTCCACCCGATCGGAGCGGTCGGCCTGCCGCGGGTTGTGCTCCTTGGACACCTCGACGTCGAGGCTGATGGCCTTCGCGTCGAACTTCTGGACCTTCTCCAGCTTCTCGGCCACGTGCTCGCGGAACCTCTTGGGCACCTCGGTCTTGCGGCCCTTGACGACGATGTCCACGCAGAACTCCGATCCCTCGTGCTGACGCCGATCCGGGTGCTACCGGACCGGACTGAGACCCAGCTGGACCAGCCCATCCACTGCCGACCCCCCGTCCCCACCGCCAGCGGCGGGAAACGACTGGCCCTCACCTCACTTCCTCCCCACCAGGGACGGTTGAAACCCCCTGGGCCTTATCGAACACCTCACACGGGTTTTTCGCCTCCTCAGGCGATAAGGAGGGTATGACCCGATATTGTGCTCGGGCGGTCAAGCTGGTGCACCCTGTCTACCCTCTCGTGGGTGAAGTAAGGGTAAATACCTGGACAACGCCCCCCATACGGCGCACTCTGTGCTGACTCTCCGTGCCTGCCGCCCGCCAGGAGCAGCCGTGCCGCCGACTCCCTCCCCCGCCCGTCCGCCGTCCGCGCGCCCGTCGTCCGCGCGGAGGCCGCTCGGCCACGCGCTGGCCGGGCTCCTGGACGTTCTGCTGCCCGCCGACTGCGCGGGCTGCGGCAGCGAACGCGCCCAGCTCTGCCCGGCCTGCCGGCACGTGCTGGCCACCTCACGGCCCGCACCCACCCGGTTGCCCTGGACGCACGCCGCCGCGCCGTACACCGATCCGGTCCGGCAGCTGCTGCTGGCGCACAAGGAGCGGGGCGCGCTGCGGCTGGCCGGGCCGCTCGGCGAGGCCCTGGGCCGGGCCGTGCGCTCCGCCCTGGGCGCGCGGGCCGGGGCCGCGCCGCTGCTGCTGGTCCCGATGCCCTCGACGCGCTCGGCCGTCCGCGCCCGCGGGCACGATCCGACGCTGCGACTGGCGGGCGCGGCCGCCCGCTCGCTGCGCCGGGCCGGGCTGGACGTACGGGCGGCGCCACTGCTGCGGCACGCCCGGCCGGTCGCCGACCAGACCGGGCTGAACGCGGCCGAGCGGCGCCGCAACCTGCACGGCGCGCTCACCGTGCTGCCGCCCGCCCGGACCGGGCGGGCGGGCCTGGCCGGCCGTCACCCGGTGCTGGTGGACGACCTGGTGACCACCGGGGCCAGCCTCGCCGAGGCGGCCCGGGCACTGGCCGACGCCGGGCTGCCGGCCCGGGCGGGTGCCACGGTCGCGGCCACGGTGCGCCCGGCCGGCTGAACCGGGCGCCCCGGCCCCGCCGGCCCGTCAGCCCGTCAGCCCGTCAGCCCGTCAGCCCGTCAGCCCGGGTAGAAGAACGAGCGGGGCTTGTCGATCAACTGGGCCTCCCGCCACTGGTTGTTGAGCAGCCGGTAGACCTTGGCGTCCGCCACCGCGAGCACCGGCGGCGCCTGGGTCAGCACGTCCCCGCGGGACTCCGAGGCCGAGACGGTCCGCATGCTCTCGCCGATCCCCAGCTGGGTGTCCGAACTCTGCGAGCCGTCCGTGCTGATGTAGTGCAGCTGCTGGGTCCGGTCGGTCTCCTTGCCGAGCACCAGCAGTTGGTCGGTCTCCGCCCAGGACACCGAGGCGACGTCGGTGAGGGTCGGGGCCGCCCGGCGCAGCCCGGTGATCTTCGCGGTCGGCGCCTCCTTGGTGCCGCCGTGCACCACCAGGCCGAACATCAGCGAACTGGCGGCCAAGCCCGGGGTCTTGACCACCAGGGCGATCCGGGCGCCGTCCGAGGAGATCTTGAGCGAGTCCACGGCCTGCCCGGTCAGCCCCTCGACCGGCACGGTGTACGACTTGTTGCCGCGCACCATCACCACCCGCGGGCTCTGCTTGTTGCGGTCCACCACCCAGAGGTCGCCCCGCCCGTCCCAGCTGGGCGAGCCGAAGCCGTCCTCCTTGTCGCCGCCCTTGGCCGGCGAGCTGAGCACCGGCTCGCCCAGGGCGGCGCCCTCCGCCAACGGCACCGAGTAGACCTGGTGGCCGTCCCCGCTGACCGCGGCGGCCGTGAGGCCGTCCCGGCTGACGGCGACGGTGCCGAGCGGCGGCGTGCCGTTCGGCTGCGGCTTGCCCAGGGCGCCGCGGACCGGGTCGCCGGTGCGCCCCTCGTCGGTCAGCATCATCAGCACGCCGTTGTCGGCGCGCTGGTAGTACTGCTGGGTCGAGGCGCGCCCGGCCAGCGCCCCGGGGCCGGTGGACGGCTGGTCGCTGCGGCCGGCGGTGCAGGAGCCGTGCCGCCCCTTCAGCTCCAGCCGGTCGACCTGGCCCTTGCCCTGGTCGGCGAGGGTGTAGAAGAGCTGGGTCGCCATCCGGCGGCAGGCCATCGGCTCGCCGATGTCCGCGCCGCCGAGCTGCACGTGGGCGAGCCGGCTGTCGTCGATGGTCACCGACTCGACCGTGGCCCCGGCCGGGAACGCCGTCCCGACCACCGGAGCGAGCCAGCTGGAGGGGCCGTGGACGAGCGCCCGGGCGGCCGAGATGAGCGGGTTTATCCGGCGCCGCAGGTAGATCGGGTCGGCGATCAGCACCTCCTGGCCGGTGTTCCCGGAGACCACCGCCGACGGGTCCGGCGCGGCGTAGAAGAACCGTTCGACCTGCCGGAAGCTGTTCCGGAAGTTGGTCTCGTTCATGATCACGCCGGGCGGCAGCTTGTCGATCCGCCACTCGCCGTTCTCCCGGACGAAGGTGAAGTCCGAGGAGACGTTGTTGTTCTGCCCGGCGACCAGCAGGTACGAGTGCTTCTCGTCGACGGTGGCGACCAGCTGCCCGCTCACCGCCGCGGAGACCTGGGTGTCCGCGGCGGTGACGTCCTGGCCGGCCGGGATGGTGGTGGCGGAGAGCACCCGGATCCCGGCATCCGGGTTCCAGGTCTGGGCGGCGCTCTCGGTGAGGTACTTGCGCGCCGTGTCGTAGCCCTCGTCGGCGGTCACCGCGTCCAGGAACCCGGTCAGCAGTTCGGTCGGCTTGGCGCCCCGACCGGGCGCCACCGGGTAGACCCGGGCCTGGAGGTTCTTGTCGGCCGGGCCCTGGGACAGCTCCACCCTGGTGATGCCGCCGGAGTCGGGCATGGCCGCGCAGCCGCTCGCCACCAGGGCGCCGAGCAGCGCGCCGACCGCCGCGAGCAGCCGCGGCTCAGTCCTGTTGCTCGTCCTTCGCACGCTGCGACCCCTCCGCGTCCGTCGTCCCACCCATGGCGTCCGGCTCCGCCGTCCGCTGTGCCACCGACGGCCGTCCCGGCGTCGGGTCCACCATCACCTGGGCGCCGGTGGCACCGTAACCGCCCGCCGTCCACACGTCCGAGGGGTCCGACCGCGGCCCCTCCGGCAATCGGCGCCGGCTCAGCCCGGGGCCGATGTTCAGCACCCCGCCGAGCCCGCTGCCGAGGCTGCTGCCCGCGCCCTCCGGCGTCTCCGCGTGGTCGTCGACGGCGGCCGTCGCCGTCGAGCCGGCCGGGCTGATCGCCCGCCGGTACGGCGTGCCCTGGGCGCCCAGGCCCCGGTTGTTGCGGGAGTCCTCCGGCTCCAGCCGGAACGGCGCCCGGCTGATCTCCCCGCCGCGGGTGCGCGGCAGGGTGAGCCGGAAGTGCGAGCCGCCACCGGGCTCGCCCCAGGCCTGGAGCCACCCGCCGTGCAGATGGGCGTCCTCCACCGCGATGGACAGGCCGAGGCCGGTGCCGCCGGTGGTCCGCACCCGGGACGGGTCGGCCCGCCAGAAGCGGTGGAACACCCGGGACGCCTCGCCCGGCTTGAGGCCGATGCCGTAGTCGCGCACGCCGACGGCGACCGCGCCGTCCGCGGAGCCCAGCCGGACCACCACGTCGCGGCCCTCGCCGTGCTCCAGCGCGTTGACCACCAGGTTGCGCAGGATGCGCTCGATCCGGCGGGAGTCCACCTCCGCCAGCACCGGCTCGCCGTCGCCGCGGATCACCACGGCGCTGCCCTTGGCCTCGGCGAGCGGTTCGGCGGCCTCCACCACCCGGCCGACGATCTCGCGCAGGTCCACCGGTTCGGCGTCCAGGATCGCGGCGCCGGCGTCGAAGCGGCTGATCTCCAGCAGGTCGGCGAGCAGCGACTCGAAGCGGTCCAGCTGGCCCTGGAGGAGTTCGGCCGAGCGGGCCGCCATCGGGTCCAGGTCCTCTCGGCTGTCGTAGATGAGGTCGGCGGCCATCCGGACCGTGGTCAGCGGGGTGCGCAGCTCGTGCGAGACGTCCGAGACGAACCGCCGCTGCACCCGGGACAGCTCCTCCAGCTGGCGGATCTGCGCCTGGAGGGCGTTGGCCATCCGGTTGAAGGACTCCCCGAGGCGGGCGATGTCGTCCGTCCCGGTGATCTTCATCCGTTCTTCCAGGTGCCCGTCGGCGAGCCGCTCGGAGATCCCGGCGGCCATCCGGACCGGGGTGACCACCTGGCGCACCACGACCCAGGCGATGCCGCCCATCAGGATCACCACGAACACGCCGGCGGTCGCCAGCGTGCCGGTGACCAGGTTGAGGGTGTCGGTCTCCTGGCCGAAGGAGAACACGTAGAACAGCTGGTACGGCGTCCCGGCCGGGCCGGTGAACTGCATGCCGAGGGCCAGTCCGGGCTCGGACTTGACGGTGCTGTCGGGCGAACGGTGGATCCGGGTCGGCTGCTCGAACATCTGGCCGGACTCGGCGAGCAGCTTGGCCCGCAGGGTGTCCGGGATGCTGATCGGCTGGATGTCGCCCGAGTAGCGCGGTGCGAAACCGGCCGTGTCCGGGGCGACGGCGCCGGTGCCGGGGGCCATCGCGATCACCGAGTAGACCGTCTGCCCGCTCCCGGCCAGGTCGTTGACCTGCCGCAGCAGCCAGGTGCCGGTCTCGTCGACGGTCGGATCGCCGGTGCCCCGAAGCTTCTGGTCCCGGGCCTCGTCGATCTTCTTCTGCTCGACCTGGAAACCGATCCGGGCCTGTGCGCGGGCGGCGTCCATCTTGGTGCCGAGCAGTCCGGTGCGCACCTGCGCCACCACGACCACGCCCAGCACCAGGACGACCGCGATGGACGCCAGCAGGGAGACCGCGACCACGCGCAGCTGGATCGACCGGCGGTAGAGCGCGGTCACCCGGCTCACCGGGCGGCGCAGCTGACGCCGCACCAGCCCGACCGCGCGGGAAGGACCGCGGCGGCGGGTGGTCGAGCTCAGCACGTCGCCGCGCACGGCACCCGCCCCGTCGGTCGCGGAACCCGACGGGGTGTCGTCTGCCCGCTCCGTCACGTCAGCTGGGTCCGGCCTTGTAGCCGACGCCGCGGACGGTCACCACGATCTCGGGGCGCTCCGGGTCCTTCTCGATCTTGGAACGCAGGCGCTGCACATGGACGTTGACCAGGCGGGTGTCCGCCGCGTGGCGGTAGCCCCAGACCTGCTCCAGCAGCACCTCGCGGGTGAACACCTGCCAGGGCTTGCGGGCGAGCGCGACCAGCAGGTCGAACTCCAGCGGGGTCAGCGGGATGCCCCGGCCGTCCCGCTTCACCGAGTGGCCGGCCACGTCGATCACCAGGTCGCCGATGGTCAGCTGCTCGGGGGTGGGCTCCTCGGCACGGCGGAGCCGGGCACGCACCCGGGCCACCAGTTCCTTGGGCTTGAACGGCTTGGTGACGTAGTCGTCGGCACCCGACTCCAGGCCCACGACCACGTCGACCGTGTCGGTCTTCGCGGTCAGCATCACGATCGGGATACCGGACTCCGCCCGGATCTGCCGGCACACGTCGATGCCGTCCCGGCCCGGAAGCATCAGGTCGAGCAGGACCAGGTCCGGCTTGGTCTCCCGGAACGCGGCTAGCGCCCTGTCCCCATCCGCGACGAAAAACGGCTCAAAACCCTCACCACGCAGCACGATACCGAGCATCTCGGCCAGTGCGGAGTCGTCATCAACGACGAGGACGCGTCCCTTCATGGGTCCATCTTCTCATTACCGGATTGTGACCTGCCGCACAGCAGTACCAATGCTCCAGAACGGCCAACTCGCCCACCGGTGCATTCCGGCCATACCGGGCGAATGACCCCCACCGGAGAGCCCGGGAGCCCCTCGCGGAGCACCACCCGCCCCACCGCGGACGACCGTTGCCGATCAGCAACCGGATCGCCGTGGGGCCTGTTTCCGGCCCCATGGCACGATGGGCGCTGCGTGCGGGCGGAAGATCCGTCCGCGGTCGCGCCCGTGACGCCCTCCGAGGAGCAGTGATGACCGACACCCCGGGCTGGGCCTCGCCCAGCTCGTCCGAGCCGCCCCGCGACGACGCCCGGCCCCCGGCCGACGCGTCCGCCGCCGCGCCCGGGCCGTCGGCACCACCTCAGCCCGCCCCCGGCCTGACCGACCCGGCCGGCGCCCCCCAGTGGGGCCGCCAGTGGGGACAGCAGCCTCCCGGCGGTCACCACCCGTACGGCTGGGGCGCCCCGGCGAGCCCCAAGCCCGGCGTCATCCCGCTGCGCCCGCTGAGCATCGGCGAACTGCTGGACGGCGGCGTCACCACCGTGCGCCGGCACTGGCGCACCGTGCTCGCGCTGTCACTCGGCATCGCCGTGCTCGCCCAGGCCGCCGGCGTCCTGGTCAGCCTGCTGGTCAAGGGCAAGACCGGCGAGGCCACCCCGACCCTGCGGCTGATCGCCGACATGCCGCTGCAACTGCTGCTCGGCGTGATCGCCACCGCCCTGCTCACCATCGTGGTCAGCCGCGCCGTCCTCGGCCGGTCCGCGACCGCCAAGGAGACCTGGAACGACGCCCGGCCCCGAATGGTCCAGCTGCTCGGGCTGACCGTGCTCACCGCCCTGATCGGCCCCGGCGTGATACTGCTCGGCCTGGCCCCGCTGCTCGGCTACTCCGCCACCGGCTCGGACTCCCCCGCGATCACCGGCCTGCTGGCCCTGGTCGGCCTGCTCGCCCTGCCGGTCGCCCTCTGGCTCTACGTGCGCTTCAGCCTCGCCGCCCCCGCCCTGATGCTGGAGAAGCAGGGCGTGCTGACCGCGCTGTCGCGCTCGCGACGCCTCGTCCGCGGCGCCTGGTGGCGGGTCTTCGGCATCACCCTGCTGAGCCACGTGCTGGCGCTCGTCGTCACCGTGGTCGTCGCCGTCCCGTTCCAGATCCTCGGCCTGGCGCTGGGCTTCGAGGACCTCGACGCCAAGGGCCTGCCCGACACCCTCGACCAGAGCGCCGCCATGGTGATCCTCCTGGCGGTCGCCGGGATCATCGCCGGCACCTTCACCACCCCGTTCATCGCCGCCGTCGGCGTACTGGTCTACATCGACCAGCGGATCCGCCGCGAGGCCCTGGACATCGAGCTCGCCCGCGCGGCCGGTCTGCCCGGGCACGACGGCGCCGGCTGGGGCGGGCCCGCCGATCCGACCGCGGCGAGGCGCTGAACCGGATGCCCATCTGGGGGGACAGGCTCCTCGCCGCGGGCGGTGCCCCGGTCACCGTCCCGCGCGACCCGGCGCGCGACGCCGCCCGTGACGAGCTCCTCGACGCGGAGTACCACAAGCACGATCCGTCCGTCCTGAAGCGGATCACGGACTGGATCTACGACCACCTCGCCGGCGCGCTCGACAGCATCTCCGGCGAGGGCACCGACGGCACCACCGGGATGGTCCTCTTCCTGATCGTCGCCGTGCTGATCGGCGCCGCCCTCTGGTGGCGGCTCGGCGCGCCCCGCCGCACGGCCCGCACCGTCCAGGACGTGTACGGCGACGGCGGACCGCGCAGCGCCGACCAGTACCGGGCGGACGCCGCCGGGCACGCCGCCGCCGGACGCTGGTCCGAGGCCGTCCGCGAGCAGATGCGCGCCCTGGTCCGGAGCCTGGAGGAACGCACCCTGCTCGACACCCGCCCCGGCCGCACCGCCGACGAGGCCGCCGCCGAGGCCGGACGGACCCTGCCCGAGCACGCCGCCGCACTGGCCGCGGCCGCCCGGACCTTCGACGACATCGCGTACGGCGAGCGCACCGCCGACCAGGCCGCGTACCGGCTGCTGCACGAGCTCGACCGGACGCTGGAGCGCACCCGCCCCGTCCTCGCGGCCGCCCCGGCCCCGGCGCCGACCCCAGGAGGAGCGGCATGACCGCCCCCGCCCCCGCACCGTCGTCCCCCACCGCCGCACCGACCAGCCTCACCCCCACCGCCCGGGGCCTGTGGCGCCGGGCCCGCTGGTACCTGGCCGTCCTCGCCGCCCTGCTGATCGGCGCCGCCGCCGTGTCCGCCCTCGGCCAGGACCACCGCTACCCGCCGCTGGACCCGCGCTCCTACGACCGCGACGGCACCCACGCCGTCGTCGTCCTGCTCGAACGCCAGGGCCTCAAGGCCGAGTTCACCTCCGACCCGACCGCCACCCAGGCCGGCCCGGACACCCTCGTCCTGCCCGAACCCGACCTGCTCAGCCCCGCCCAGCTGCGCGCCGTCGCCGCCGCCCGGCACCGGCGCCTGGTGCTGATCGCCCCCGGCCCGGCCGCGCTCACCGCGCTCGCCCCCGGCATCCGGCCGTCCGACGACGCCGGCGGGCTGCCGTACGCCTCCATCCGCTCCACCCCCCCGGAGTGCACGCTCCCCGAGGCCGTCCGGGCGGGCAGCGCCCAGCAGGGCGGCATGCTCTACACCAGCGGCAGCCGCGGCGAGGGCTGCTACCCGCGCGGCCACGGCTACCCGCTGGTCAGCGTCCCGGTCGGCGACGGCGACCACGACGTCATCGTGCTCGGCAGCGGCGCCTTCCTGAGCAACGGCGAGCTGGCCCAGGACGGCGACGCCGCCCTCGCCCTCGCCCTGCTCGGCTCCCAGCCCCGCCTCACCTGGCACCTGCCCGACTACTCCGTCCCGCTCCCCGAGGGCACCCGCACCAAGACCTTCGGCGACTACCTCCCGAGCGGCTGGCACTGGGCCGGCTACCAGCTCGCCGTCGCCGCCGTGCTCGCCGCCCTGTGGCGCGGGCGCCGGCTCGGCCCGGTGATCAGCGAGAACCTGCCCGTGGTCGTCCGCGCCGCCGAGACCACCGAGGGCCGCGCCCGGCTGTACCGCCGGGCCAGGGCCCGCGGCCGCGCCGCCGAGGTCCTGCGCACCGCCGCCGCCCACCGTCTCGCCCCGCCCCTGGGCGTCCCGCTCCGGGCCGGCGCACCCGACCCCGACGCGCTCTGCGTCGCCGTGGCCGACCGGCTGCCCGAACGGCCCGCCGGGGACGTCCGGGCCCTGCTGTACGGCCCGCCCCCGACCGACGACACCGCACTGCTGCGGCTCGCCGACGACCTCGACGCCCTCGAAAGGCAGGTACGGAACCCGTGACCGACCAGGCAACCGCCCAGCTCCGCTCCGTCCCCGGCACGGCACCCGCCACCCCCGCCACCGACCCGCGCGCCGCGCTCACCGCCCTGCGCGCCGAGATCGGCAAGGCCGTGGTCGGCCAGGACGCCGCCGTCACCGGCCTGGTCGTGGCTCTGCTCTGCGGCGGCCACGTCCTGCTGGAGGGCGTCCCCGGCGTCGCCAAGACCCTGCTGGTGCGCACCCTGTCCACCGCGCTCAGCCTGGAGACCAAGCGCATCCAGTTCACCCCCGACCTGATGCCCGGCGACGTCACCGGCTCGCTCGTCTACGACGCCCGCACCGCCGAGTTCTCCTTCCAGCCCGGACCGGTCTTCACCAACCTGCTGCTCGCCGACGAGATCAACCGCACCCCGCCGAAGACCCAGGCCGCCCTGCTGGAAGCCATGGAGGAGGGCCAGGTCACGGTGGACGGCGAACCGCGCGCGCTGCCCGTCCCGTTCCTGGTCGCCGCGACCCAGAACCCGGTCGAGTACGAGGGCACCTACCCGCTGCCCGAGGCCCAGCTGGACCGCTTCCTGCTCAAGCTGATCCTGCCGCTGCCCGACCGCGACCAGGAGTTCCAGGTGCTCTCCCGGCACGCCGCCGGCTTCGACCCGCGCGACCTCGCCGCGGCCGGCGTCCGCCCGGTCGCCGGGCCCGAGCACCTGGCCGCCGCCCGCGCGCAGATCGCCCGGCTGACCGTCTCCCCCGAGGTCCTCGCCTACATCGTCGACCTCTGCCGGGCCACCCGGAACTCCCCGTCACTGTCCATCGGCGTCTCCCCTCGCGGTGCCACCGCCCTGCTCGCCGCCTCCCGCGCCTGGGCCTGGCTGGCCGGCCGCGACTACGTCACCCCCGACGACGTCAAGGCACTCGCCCTGCCCACCCTGCGCCACCGGGTCGCACTGCGAGCCGAGGCCGAGATGGAGGGCGTCACCGCCGACTCCGTCATCCAGGGCGTCCTCGCCCAGACGCCCGCACCCCGCTGACCCCACCGCACCCGTTCCGTTCCCGAAGGAGCGCAACCGCATGGCCCTCACCGGGCGAACCGCCCTGCTCGCCGCGCTCGGCGCGCTCGTCGTGGGCCTGCTGCTGCCGTCCCGCACCGGAATCGGCCTGGTCACCGGTGCGGTCCTGCTCGCCGTCGCGGTCGACCTCGTGCTCGCCGCCCCCGTCCGCGCCCTGCGGATCGAACGGGGCGGCGACACCACCGTCCGGCTCGGCGAGAGCGCCACGGTCGAACTGACCGTCACCAACCCGTCCGGCCGGCCGCTGCGGGGCCTGCTCCGGGACGCCTGGGCCCCCTCCGCCTGGCGCCCCGGCACCGCCGAGGCCGCCTCCCGGCACACCCTGGCCCTGCCGGGCGGCGAACGGCGCCGGATCACCACCGTGCTCACTCCCACCCGCCGCGGCGACCACCACGCCCACCGGGTGACGGTCCGATCGCTCGGCCCGCTCGGCCTGGCCGGCCGCCAGGGCTCGCACCTCGTCCCCTGGACGGTCCGCGCGCTGCCCCCGTTCACCAGCCGCAAGCACCTGCCCTCCCGGCTCGCCCGGCTGCGCGAACTCGACGGCCGCACCTCGGTGCTGACCCGAGGCCAGGGCACCGAGTTCGACTCCCTGCGCGAGTACCTGCCCGGCGACGACGTCCGCTCCATCGACTGGCGCGCCAGCGCCCGCCGCAGCACCGTCGCCGTCCGCACCTGGCGCCCCGAACGCGACCGGCACATCCTCGTCGTCCTCGACACCGGCCGCACCTCGGCAGGCCGGGTCGGCGACGCCCCCCGGCTCGACGCCGCCCTGGACGCCGCGCTGCTGCTCACCGCCCTCGCCACCCGGGCCGGCGACCGGGTCGACCTGCTCGCCCACGACACCCGCAAGCGCGTCGCGGTGGCCGGCAGCTCGGCCCACGAGGTCCTGCCCGCCTTCACCGACGCGATGGCCGGCCTGGAACCCGCGCTGCACGAGACCGACATGCGCTCACTGGTCTCCACGGCGCTCAAGATGGCGCCGCACCGCTCACTGATCGTGCTGCTCACCGGCCTGGACGCGGCGCCCGCCGAGGACGGCCTGCGCCCGCTGCTGCCGTTGCTCACCAAGCGCCACGAGGTCGTCCTCGCCTCCGTCGCCGACCCCCGGCTGGACGAACTCGCCGCCGGCCGGGGCACCCTGGAGGCGGTCTACGGCGCGGCCGCCGCCGAGCAGACCCGCGCCGACCGGCGCGCCACCGCCGAGCGCCTCACCCGGCACGGTGCCACCGTCCTGGACGCACCGCCGGCCCGGATCGCCCCGGTCCTCGCCGACACCTACCTGGCGCTGAAGGCCGCCGGCCGACTCTGAACCGCCCTTCGCTCAGCTGTTCCGACGCTCCCTCGATTCGGCGTTGATCCGGGCGGCCTGACGCGTCAGATGGTCGCGCTCGGCGAGACTGGGGGCCTTCAGCGCCGCCTCGGCGTACAGCCCGGCCGCCGTCGCCGCGTCCCCCGCACGCTCGTGGAGGTACGCGGCCGCGGCCGTGTGCCGGGGCAGCGCGTCGTCCAGCTCCGCGAGTGCCGCCAGCCCGGCACGCGGACCGTCGGCCTCGCCGACCGCCACCGCACGGTTGAGGCGTACGACGGGGCTCCCGGTCAGCCGGACGAGTTCGTCGTACCACTCGACGATCTGCGCCCAGTCCGTCTCCTCGGCGGTGGGCGCGTCGGCGTGCAGCGCCGCGATGGCGGCCTGGGCCTGGAACTCGCCCAGCCGGTCCCGGGCCAGGGCCGCCTGGAGAATGACGACACCCTCCGCGATCAGCCCGGTGTCCCACCGTCCGCGGTCCTGCTCGGCGAGCGGCACCAGGCTCCCGTCGGGCCCTGTCCTGCCCGCCCGCCGGGCGTGGTGCAGCAGCATCAGGGCCAGCAGCCCCGCCACCTCGGGGTGGTCGATCACCACCGCGAGCTGCCGGGTGAGCCGGATCGCCTCGGCCGCGAGGTCGACATCGCCGGAGTAACCCTCGTTGAAGACCAGGTAGAGCACCCGGAGCACGGTGGCGACGTCCCCGGGCTGATCGAACCCGACGGCCGAGACGGTCCGCTTGGCCCGGCTGATCCGCTGCGCCATCGTCGCCTCGGGCACCAGGTAGGCACGGGCGATCTGCCGGGTGGTCAGCCCGCCCACGGCCCGCAGCGTCAGGGCGACCGCCGACGAGGGCGTCAACGAGGGGTGGGCGCACAGGAAGTAGAGCTGGAGCGTGTCGTCCACGGCGGCCGCGGGCCCCGGCTCGGGCTCCTGGTCGACCAGGTCCTCCCGCCGCCGACGGGCGGCGTCCGACCTGGTCGCGTCCAGGAACTTCCGCCAGGCCACGGTGACCAGCCAGCCCTTGGGGTCGCGCGGCTGCTCGGCGGGCCACAGTCGGACCGCCTCGATCAGCGCCTCCTGGACGGCGTCCTCGGCCGCCGCGAACTCGGCTCCGCGACGGACGAGGACGCCGAGGACGCTCGGTGTGAGGCTCCTCAGCAGGGCCTCGTCCATGGGAACGGTCACTCCGTGCAGTTCGGCGGCATGGCCAGGAACGGCCGCAGCTCCAGCCACTCGTGGATGGGCTTCCCCCCGGCCCCGGGGGCGGCGGACAGCTCCGCGGCCAGTTCGAGGGCACGCTCGTAGCTGTCGACGTCGATCACCATCCAGCCGGCGATCAGGTCCTTGGTCTCCGCGAACGGCCCGTCGGTGACCGGCGGCCGGCCCTCGCCGTCGTACCGGACCCAGGTCCCCTCGGGCGCGAGCGCCTGGGCGTCGACGAACTCCCCGGTCGTCTCCAGCCGGGCCGCGAAGTCCCGCATGTACGTGATGTGCGCCGAGACCTCCTCGGGCGTCCACTGGTCCATGGGCGTGCAGTCGGCCGCGGCCGGGGCGCCTCGGTAGTGCTTCAGCAGCAGGTACTTGGCCATCGTCGTCTCCTCGGGAGCTGGTGCGACCCATTGTGGCCGCGTCCACCCCGGGGACGGTGCGGGGCACGGGTTCTCGACATCGCCCGCCAAGATTTTTTGGACCGGAAATGCCCGGAAACGCGAAGAACCCCCATCCGGAAACCGGATGGGGGTTCATTCACAATAATTGTTCGGCGGCGTCCTACTCTCCCACAGGGTCCCCCCT
>NZ_JBHUAF010000220.1:0-14067 GCF_042789895.1 Kitasatospora sp. NPDC056783 | reverse complement strand
GGCTCCCCGAGGCGAGGAGCCGGACGGCCGACACGACCGGCTCGACCGACGCGACAGGCACGGCCGACACGACAGGCACGGCCGACACCACCGACGCGACAGGCGCCGCGCCCGGTGATCAGGCCCAGCTGGAGTGCAGCGGCTTGCCCTCGGCGTAGCCGGCCGCGCTCTGGACGCCCACGATCGCCTTCTCGTGGAACTCCTCCAGGGTGTTGGCACCCGCGTAGGTGCAGGAGCTGCGCACCCCGGCGATGATCGAGTCGATCAGGTCCTCGACGCCCGGGCGCGCCGGGTCCAGGAACATCCGGGAGTGCGAGATGCCCTCCTCGAACAGCGCCTTGCGGGCCCGGTCGTACGAGGAGTCCTGGGCGGTGCGGTTGCTCACCGCACGGGCCGAGGCCATGCCGAAGCTCTCCTTGTACTGGCGGCCGTCGGCGGCCGTCTGGAGGTCACCCGGGGACTCGTAGGTCCCGGCGAACCAGGAGCCGATCATCACGTTGGAGGCGCCGGCGGCCAGCGCCATGGCGACGTCGCGCGGGTGGCGCACACCGCCGTCGGCCCAGACGTGCTTGCCGAGCCGGCGCGCCTCGGCGGCGCACTCCAGCACGGCGGAGAACTGCGGGCGGCCGACGCCGGTCATCATCCGGGTGGTGCACATGGCGCCCGGTCCGACGCCGACCTTGAGGATGTCGGCGCCCGCCTCGACCAGGTCGCGGACGCCGGCGGCGGAGACCACGTTGCCGGCCACGATCGGGATCTTCGGGTCCAGGCCGCGCACCGCGCGCAGCGCGCTGATCATGGACTCCTGGTGGCCGTGCGCGGTGTCCACCACGAGCACGTCGGCACCGGCCTCGATCAGCGCCCCGGCCTTGCCCGCGACGTCGCCGTTGATGCCGACGGTGGCGGCGACCCGCAGCTTGCCGTCCGCGTCCACGGCCGGGCTGTACAGGGTGGCGCGCAGCGCGCCCTTGCGGGTGAGCAGGCCGACCAGCCGGCCCTCGCCGTCCACCACCGGGGCGAGCTTGAAGTGCGCCTCGGTGAGCTTCTCGAAGGCGGCCCGCGGCTCGATGTCCTCGTTCAGCAGCAGCGGTTCGCGGGACATGATGTCGGCGAGGCTGGTGAAGCGGTCCACGCCCTGGCAGTCGGACTCGGTGACCACGCCGACCGGCTTGCCGTCCTCGACCACCACGAGGGCGCCGTGCGCGCGCTTGGGCAGCAGCGAGATCGCCTCGGCCACGGTGGCGCCCGGGGCGAGGGTGATCGGGGTGTCGAACACCAGGTGGCGCCGCTTGACCCAGGAGACGACCTCGGCGATGACCTCGGTGGGGATGTCCTGCGGGATGGCGACCAGGCCGCCGCGGCGGGCCACGGTCTCGGCCATCCGGCGCCCGGCGATGGCGGTCATGTTGGCCACGACCAGCGGGATGGTGGTGCCGGTGCCGTCCTGCGAGGAGAGGTCGACGCCCTGCCGCGAGCCCACGGCGGAACGGCTGGGGACCATGAAGACGTCGTCGTACGTCAGGTCGTACGAGGGCTTGAGGTCGTTCAGGAAACGCATGAAAGGGCTCTCTGGCTGGGAGGAGGTACACCTCGGGTGCGGTTGCGGCGAGGCCGTGGGAGCGCACTCGGGCGCCCGGCACCCAGCGTTCGATTCTCCGGGAGGGCGGGGGCAAATGCCAGTTCGAAGAGCATTGCCGGAGCTGTCCACAAACCGTGATCAATGCTCCGCGCGTAGACCTGGACGATCCTCCAAAGACCCCCTCCGACGTCGGGTTTTCGCCCCGGTCCGGACCACTCCCGTAGCATTCACGCGGTAACGGGCACGGCTTCACGCGGTAACGGGCGTGGCGGACGGGAAAGCGACAGCAAGCGTGGGCATCGGGCAGACGGACATCCAGCACGGCCAGGACGAGGGCACCGAGGAGGACATCGACTACGGTCCCGGCCTCGACCCCGGGCGGCTGCGGCTCTGCCTGGAGGTACTCGCCGAACTGGACGAGCTGCACGTGGACCACCCGGACGCGATCACCGTCCGCAAGGCCGTCGGCGGCATATTCCGGACCCTCAAGCAGCGCCGCCGCCAGGAGACCCGGGCCCGCAAGACGGCCAACGACCGCGAGGTCACCGCCCGCACCGCCACCGGCGCACCCACCCGGATCGACGACGAGACGGCCGGCGCCTTCGGCCTGACCACCGTCACCACCACCGAGATCGCCGGCATCCTGGAGCGCCCCCGCTCCTGCTACACCTGCAAGCAGCGGTACGTCGAGGTCGACGCGTTCTACCACAACCTCTGCCAGAACTGCGCCGTCAAGAACCGCACCCGCCGGGACGCCCGCGCCGACCTCACCGGCAAGCGCGCGCTGCTCACCGGCGGCCGGGCCAAGATCGGGATGTACATCGCGCTGATGCTGCTGCGCGACGGCGCCCACACCACCATCACCACCCGCTTCCCCAACGACGCGATCCGCCGCTTCACGGCGATGCCGGACAGCGCCGAGTGGATCCACCGCCTCAAGGTCGTCGGCATCGACCTGCGCGACCCGGCCCAGGTGATGGCGCTGGCCGACGAGGTCGCCGCCGACGGCCCGCTGGACATCCTGATCAACAACGCCGCGCAGACCGTGCGCCGCCCGCCGGAGTCCTACCGCGAGCTCCTCGCCGCCGAGTCCGCGCCGCTGCCGGCCGGCGAGCTGCCGCAGGCCACCACGATCGGCCGCTTCGGCAGCGGCAGCGTCGACCTGCCCGCGCTCCCCCACCAGGCCGGTGGCGACGCGCAGCGGATCGCCGCCGAGGACGTCACCTCGCTCGCCCTGGTCACCGGCTCCGCCACCCCGGCCCGGATCGCGGCCGGCACCGCGATCGACGCCGGCGGCCTGGTGCCCGACCTCGCCGACACCAACAGCTGGGTGCAGACCGTCTCCGAGGTCGGCCCGATGGAGCTGCTGGAGGTCCAGCTCTGCAACTCCACGGCGCCGTTCATCCTGATCAGCCGGCTGCGCCCGGCGATGGCCGCCTCCGCGTCGCGCCGCAAGTACGTCGTCAACGTCTCCGCGATGGAGGGTGTCTTCTCCCGCGGCTACAAGGGCGCCGGCCACCCGCACACCAACATGGCCAAGGCCGCGCTCAACATGCTCACCCGCACCAGCGCGCAGGAGATGTTCGAGGCCGACGGCATCCTGATGACCGCCGTCGACACCGGCTGGATCACCGACGAGCGGCCGCACCCGGACAAGATGCGCCTCGCCGACGAGGGGTTCCACGCCCCGCTCGACCTGGTCGACGGCGCGGCCCGGGTGTACGACCCGATCGTGCGCGGCGAGGCGGGCGAGGACCTGTACGGCTGCTTCCTCAAGGACTACGAGCGCTCCAACTGGTAGACCGTCCGAGGGACGGCGAGTCGTTCCCGGCTGAAGGAGATGGCGAGTTGACCCCAGCACCCGACCCGAAACCCGACCCGAAACCCGGCACGGCACTCGGTACGGCACCCAGCGCGGCACCCAGCGCGGCACTCGGTGCGGCACTCGGTGGGACACCGACCGCACCGCTGCTCGGCGCGGGGGTCATCGTGCCCACCGGGGACGGCCGGGTGCTGGTCGGCCGCCGCATCACGGCCGGCGAGCCGCCCACCTGGAGCCTGCCCGGCGGCAAGGTCGACCTCGGCGAGTCCTTCGAGCGGACGGCCGCCCGCGAACTCGCCGAGGAGACCGGGATCGTGCTGCCCGCCGAGCGGATGCGGGTGCTCGCCGTCCACCTCGACCACGAGCTCGGCCGGCCCCGGCTGACCGCCGCCGTGCTGGCGCCGCCGAGCCTGGCCGAGGCGGTGGTCACCGAGCCGCACGCCTGCGCCGGCTGGGAGCGCTTCCCGGTGGACGCGCTGCCGGAGCCGATGTTCTACCCGTCCGCGCTGGTGCTCGGCAGCTGGCTGCCGGGGCTGGACGTGGCGCGGGCGCACGGGACGCACGGCTACCCCGTCGCCCGCTGAGAGCGGACGACGGGGCGGAGGGCAGGACAGAGCAGGGCGGGGACAGCGCGGAGGACAGGGCGCACGACGGGGCGGGCGACCGGATCAGGCCGCTCAGCCGTTGCGCGCCCCCTCCGGCCCGGTGATCCGCCGCAGCAGCGGCAGCGTCGAGGCGATGATCCCGAGCGAGGCGGCCAGCCCGAAGCCGACCAGCCCGTAGTACGTCAGGTCCGGCGAGGCCAGGTCGTAGCCCAGCTGCGCCTTGAGGAACATCGCCGCCGCGGCGAAGCCCGTCCCGATCGCGAGCGCCGACACCACCAGCAGCGGCAGCGCGCTCTCCAGTGCGACCACTCGCTGGAGCAGCCGCAGCGGCGCCCCGGTCAGCCGCAGCATCGCGAACGGCCGCCGGCGGTCGGAGAGCCCGGCCACCACGCTCACCGCGAGGCTGCACCCGGCGATCGGCAGGGTGGTCAGCAGCACGATGTCCGCCAGCTGACGCCAGCCCTGGAGCTTCTTCTGCGCGGCGGTGGACCAGTCCTCGGCCAACCGCGCCTCGTAGTGCGGGAACTCCTTCGTGAACAGGGTCCGCAACTGCTCCTTGGCCGTCGTGGAGCCGTCGGTGGTCGCGTAGATCATCCGTACCGGCAGCCCGGCCACCTCCGCCGCGGACACCGGCGCGGCCGGCCACTCCTGGTCGGAGGCGTCCACCAGTGAGAGCAGCTGGATCGGGTCGACCACGGCGACCTCCGCGCCCGCGGCGCAGTGGCCGATCACCGGGGTCCGGGCGAGTTCCGCGCAGCTCACCAACGCGGGCACCAGCCCGGGCTTGCCGAGCTCCGACGTGCCGATCCGGGCCGGGTTGTCGTGCACCAGGGCGATCCCCCGGAACCCTGGGACGGCCCGGGCCCGCGCCAGCACGCCGTCGGGCACCGACGGCAGCACCTCCTCGTGCGGCCGGCTTCCGAAGGAGGTGTCCACGACCGCCTTGCGCACCTCGGGGGCACCGTTCAGCATGCCCCTGTTCTCGTTGATGGCGCCCATGATGGCCAAGGTCCCGGTGGTCACGAACAGCGCCAGCACCAGGCCCGTGACCGAGCGGAAGCCCGTCCTCGGGTCGTCCGCCAGGCGGCGCATCGCGATCAGCGAGGCCGGCCGGCTGGTCCGCCGGGCCACCGCCCGGGCGCTCGCCATGGTGAGCCACGGACCGCCGGCCACCAGGCCGAGCATCACCAGGACGAAGCCGGTCAGGTACACCAGGGCCTGCGCGTCGACGGACCCCGGGCGCCGGCCGATGACGTAGCCGAGTTCGGCGAGCCCGGCCACCAGGGGCGCCAGCCGCCAGGCGCTCGGTGGCTTCGGGGTGACCCGACGGGCGACCCCGAGCGGCGAGACGGTGACCCTGCGCAGCGCGAACCGGGCGGCGAGGGCGGCCGCCACCGGCACGCCCAGCACCACCCCGGCCACCTGCGGCAGGTGCAGGCCCAGGTCGGCGGCGAAGAAGCGGTCGCCGGTGAACGGCACTTCGGCCACGACCGGCTTCAGCGCGGTGTACAGGCCGAAGCCGACGGCCGTGCCGGCCACCGCGGCCAGGGTGGACTCCACCGCCGAGATCACCGACACCTGGCCGGGCGTCGCGCCCACCAGGCGCATCGCGGCGTAGCGCTGCTCCCGGGTGGCGGCGGACAAGCGGGTCGCGGTGCCGATGAAGACCAGTACCGGGAAGATCAGCGCGGCGGCCACCACGGTGAGCACCAGCACCATCCGGTCCCCGTGCACGCCCACGCCGTAGCAGTCCTGGTCGCACGTCCCGGGCAGCGCGGTGGCGAGGCCGGTGACCTCGACGGCCCTCGGCAGTGCCCTGACCTCGTCCGTGGTGCGGCCGACGACCACCGCCAGGGTGTCCGGGGAGGGCAGCCCGGCGTCGGCGAGGGTGCCGACGTACCGTCCGGGGAAGCGGTCGCCGAGTTCGGCGGCTGGGACCTCGCCCAGCAGCTTCGCGAGCGCGGGCGAGGCGTAGTACTCACCGGGCGCGGGCAGCCGGCTCAGTCCGGGCGGCAGCGGGGAGGTGGGCCCGGTGGGGGCGAGGTCGGCCCGGAAGACGGTCTTCCCCCGGTAGTAGTCCATCCGGGCGCCCCACCAGAGCGGGTCGACCGGGGCCGTCGCGGTCGCGCCCCGGGCACCGGTGTTCATCCAGAGCTGCCGCTCGTTGGCCCGGTCCAGGGCGTTCAGGGTGGCGAAGGTGGACAGCAGCAGCCCGACGCCGACCGCGACCGCCGCCGCGATCATCAACAGCCGGGCCACCGCCTCCCGGCCGCCGCTGACGGCCAGCCGGAGCGAGAAGGAGATCACGAGGCCACCGCTCCGGCGGGGAGGGCGCGGGCCCGGCCGTCGCGGACGACCGCCTCGCGGTCCGCGTAGGCGGCGACCCGGGCCTCGTGGGTGACCAGGACGACGGTGGTCCCCTGCTCCTTGGCCGAGGCGACCATCAGCTCCATCACCTGTTCACCGGTCAGCGAGTCCAGCGCGCCGGTCGGCTCGTCGGCGAACAGCACCTTCGGACGGGCCACCAGGCCCCGGGCCAGCGCGACCCGCTGCGCCTGACCGCCCGACAGCTCGCCGGAGCGGCGCTTCTCCAGGCCGTCCAGGCCGAGCCGGGCGAACCACGGCCGGGCCTCGGCCAGCGCGGCGGCGCGGCGCACACCGTTCAGCAGCAGCGGCAGGGCGATGTTCTCCTCGGCCGTCAGTTCCGGCACCAGCTGGCCGAACTGGAAGACGAAGCCGAACCGGTCCCGGCGCAGGGCGCTGCGCCGGGCCTCCGGCAGGGTGTCCAGGCGCCGCCCCTCGAACAGCACCTCCCCGGCGTCGGGCACCAGGATGCCGGCCAGGCAGTGCAGTAACGTCGACTTGCCCGAGCCGCTGGGGCCCATGACGGCGAGCACCTCGCCGGCCTGGACGGACAGGCTCGCCCCGCGCAGGGCCGGGGTCTCGCCGAAGGCGAGGGCGACGTCGCGGGCCTCGATGATCGCGGTCACGCGTTCACCTCCGCGGCGAGCGCGTCCAGCCGGGCGGCGGTCAGGTCGATCCAGCGCAGGTCGGCCTCCAGGTGGAACAGGCCGTGGTCGGCGAGCAGGCCGTCCACCAGGGCGCCGGTGCGGCGCAGTGCGGTGAGTTCGCGCATCCGGCGCAGGTGGGCCGCGCGCTGGGTGTCCAGGTACTGCTCGGCGTCGCGGCCCAGCATCAGGGCCAGCACCACCTTGGTGAACAGCACGGACTGGAGGTTGGGTTCGGGCGCGACCGGCTCCTGGAGCCAGGTCTCGAACTCGGTCGCCCCGGTCTCGGTGATGACGTAGCGCTTGCGCTCGGGCCCGTCACCGGGCTCCGCCTCGCCGGCCACCACCTTGCCGTCGCGGGCCAGCCGGCCGAGGGTCGCGTAGACCTGGCCGTACGGGAGGGGTTTGCCGCGGCCGAAGAGGGCGTCGTAGTCGCGCTTGAGGTCGTAGCCGTGGCTCGGCTCCCGCTCCAGCAGCCCCAGGATGGTCAGAGGAACACTCATGGGGGAAACATACACCCGACGTATACTCCGAGTGTATATCTGGGAAGAATACGGCCCCGGACCGAGAGGTCGTCAGTTTCCGGCGCTGTCACGGAAAGAGCGGGACCGGGAGGGCGGGATCGGGAGAGGCCGATCGCGAGGGCGGGAGCGGGAGAACCGGTGCGGGGCAGGCAGGGGGTGGCCCCCACGACCACCCCCTGCCCCGCACCTCGGCCCGGCACCCCCACGGTCCGGACCACGGCCGCGCCCAGGCACGGGGGCGCCGCCGGTCCCCAGCCTGCCGCAGCGGAGCACGGCTGCCGAGGGCCGAACGTCCCGGCTCCGGGTACGAGCGGCCCTGGCGGTACTACGACCGCGCACGACTCTTGTGCGCGGGGGGCCGCCGGGTGGACATTGGGGGCGGAACCGCAGTGCGTCCCCCCGCCCCTGAGGAGCCCTCACCGTGTCCAGCACCCCCCGTCCGGCCAGGCCCGCGTCGCTCCCGCGCCGCGCCGGCCGTCAGCTGCGGCGGACCTTCGGCGCCCGGCACGAACCGCTCGCCCGCCCCGTCGACCGCTCCCGGGCCCGGGCCTGGCTGTCCGCCGTGCTCGGCGCGATGCTCGCCGTCGCGCTGTCCGCGGGCGGCGCCCTGCTGCTCCACCGCTCCACCGCGCCCCGGGCCGACGCCGACCGCGGCCGGCTGACCCGGGTCGACGCCGTGGTCCGCGACACCCCGGAGCACCTGGCCGTCACCGGCAGCCGCTTCTCCGGCGGCTACAGCAGCCGGATCGACGTCGACGCCGCCTGGACCACCCCCGACGGCACCGAGCACCTCGGCACCGTCCAGGCCCCCCGGTCCGCCGTCACCGGCAGCCACATCCCGCTCTGGATCGACGGGGCCGGCGAGGTCTCCGCTCCCCCGGCCGACCCGACGGCCCTCGCCGTCTCCGCCGCCTGCACCGGCGCCGGCGCCCTCCTCACCCTGCTGGCCCTCCTCGCCCTCGGCGTCCGGCTGCGCCTCCACACCCTCGACCGCCGGGCCGAGACCGCCTGGACCGAGGACTGGGCCCGCCTCGAACCCCTCTGGAGCGGGCGCGCCGGTCACCGTCAGGAGGACTGACCCCGGGCCGGCACCCGGTCAGAGCGGCCGGGTCCAGGCCGGGGCCGGGGTGGGCCTGCCCGCGCGGTGGATGAGGGCGGCGACGGCGACGAGCAGGACGAGGGCCGACGCGAGGGCCACCGGGACGCTCACGTGGAGGACCAGGAGGGCCCCGACGAGCGCGCCGGCGAACATCCAGACGGCGGAGGCCAGGCGGCGGGAGCCGGTGCGGTCGGCGGCGAGGGCGGTGATCGTCATGGTGAGCACGGTGGTGGTGAGGTCGGGGACCTTCAGCGCGCGGACCACCGCGTTCTGGCCGCCCATGGCGAAGCCGAGCAGCCCGATCAGGGTGTAGCGGGCCGGGTCCGAGGTGTGGCCGGCCACCGCCGCCAGGGCGGTGGCGGCGGCGACCAGCGCCGCCTGGACGGCGACGGCGGCGGCCAGCAGGCGCCCGCGGTGGCCCGGCAGCCGGCGGGCGAGGTGGCCGCCGACCAGGGCGCCGAGCAGGAAGGCGGCGAGGGCGGCCAGCGAGGCGGTGGCGGAGAGGTTGGCCGCGCCGGCCAGCGCGAAGCCGAGGAACACCACGTTGCCGGTCATGTTGGCGACGAAGACGTGGCCGAGTTCGAGGTAGCTGACCGCGTCCACCACTCCGGTGACCACGGTCAGCACCAGCAGCATCGGCACCAGCGGCCCGTGCTTCGGATCGGGGGTCGGCATCGCTCCTCCAGACGGTTCGGGTGACGGTCCTTCCGTTCTACTCCCTCAGGCCCTGTCCGGGCGCGGGCCCGGCAGGATCGCCCGGACACGGCCTAAGCGAGCGCCGGATTGCCCGGGTCCTCCGCTTCGTCCTCCAGGTGCCAGTGCAGGTCCCGCACGCCGGGCTCCAGCGACAGCCGGGTGACGACCTGTTCGAGCGCGGGGGCGACCTGTCCGGTGATCGCGACGGTGGCCCGCAGGCTGGTCGCCTCGCCGTCCTCGGTGCGGCGGGCGCGCAGGCCGGTCGGGGCGAGCCCGGAGGCGGTGAGCGCCTGGAGCAGCAGGGCCCGGATGTGGGTCTCGGCCTTGCGCTCGCACACCAGGTGGACGGTGGCGCGGCTGGTGGAGTCCGGGTCGCTGCCGGACTGCGGGGCCCGGTCGAGCAGCCGCCCGGCCGGGCGCAGCACCAGGTGGACGACGAGCACGGCGATCGTGCCGAGGACGGCGAACTCCAGCTTGCCGGAGGCGGCCAGCACCCCGACGGCGGCCGAACACCACAGCGTGGCCGCGGTGTTGAGGCCGCGGACGCCGGCGCCGTCGCGCAGGATGACGCCACCGCCGAGGAAGCCGATGCCGGAGACGACGTAGGAGGCGACCCGGGTGGGGCTGCCGGTGTCGACGACGGCCTCGCTGTACAGGACGAACAGGGTGGCGCCGGCGGCAACCAGGGCGTTGGTGCGCAGGCCGGCCATCCGGGCCCGCCACTGGCGTTCGATGCCGATCAGCGCGCCGCAGGCGACGCCGGTGGCGAGTCGGACCAGGAAGTCGACGGTGCTCAGGGTGTGCACGACGGCACCTCCTTCACGGGAGGAGGGGGACGGGGCGGTGGCACGCGGCCGACGGTCCGGACGAGCTCGATGATGACCAGCGCCGTCGCGGCCACCGGGTAGGCGCGCAGGACGGTTCCCGGTTCGCGTACCGCGCCGGGCTCCGGCCGGATCCTAGCCACCGTTTGTGAACCGCCGCGGTCGGGAGCGAACCGAGGTGGCCGATAGCGCGTCTTCCGGTATATACAGTTCACCGACATATGTAGTCGAGAAGCTCACGAGGGGGAAGTGTGTCCCACACCGATCCGGCCCGGCCCGCGCCCGTCCTGCGGCTGGCCGCCGTCACCCGGGTGCACGGACGGGGCGCCGCCGAGGTGCACGCCCTGCGCGGCATCGACCTGGCCGTCCACCCGGGCGAGTTCGTCGCCGTCATGGGCCCGTCCGGCTCCGGGAAGTCCACCCTGCTGACCCTGGCCGGCGGGCTGGACCAGCCCAGCGACGGCGAGGTCCTGGTGGAGGGGGTCGCGCTCGGCGGCCTCGGCCGAGGCAAGCTCGCCGACCTGCGGCGGCGCTCGATCGGGTACGTCTTCCAGGACTACAACCTGATCCCGGCGCTCACCGCCGCCGAGAACATCGCCCTGCCGCGCGAACTCGACGGCGTCCCTGGCCGCCGGGCCCGCCGGGAGGCGCTGGCCGCGCTGGAGGAACTGGGCATCGGCGAACTCGCCGACCGCTTCCCCGACGACATGTCCGGCGGTCAGCAGCAGCGCGTGGCGATCGCCCGCGCCCTGATCGGCGAGCGCCGGCTGGTGCTCGCGGACGAGCCGACCGGCGCCCTCGACTCGGCCACCGGCGAGGCGGTGCTCGCCGTGCTGCGCGCCCGCTGCGACGCCGGGGCGGCCGCGATGATGGTCACCCATGAGGCGGCGCACGCCAGTTGGGCGGACCGGGTGGTCCACCTGCGGGACGGCGCGGTCTCCTCGGAGACCGCCGGCCGCCGCTCCTCCGCCCACCCCGCCGAGGTGCGCGCGTTCGGCGAGGTGGCGCGTTGAAGATCGGAGCCTGGCGGGTCGCCCTGCGCATCGCCCGCCGTGACGCGCTGCGCGCCAAGGGCCGCAACGCGCTGATCATCGCCATGATCGCGCTGCCCGTGCTCGGCGTCACCGGCGCCGACGTGGTCCACCGCAGCGGGCAGCTGACCCCGGCCGAGCGGGTGGAGCGGGTGGTGGGCGGCGCGGACGCCCTGGTCACCTCGCTCGACCCGGGCCAGCCGGTGGAGCAGGCCCCGATCGCCGAGGACGGCGCCTTCTCGGTCCCTCCCCGCCCGGACCAGCCGCCGGCGGAGGAGCAGGGCAGGGGCGCGAGCACCGACCCGGTCTCCCTGATCGGTTCGCTGCTGCCGCCCGGCAGCGCGCTCACCCCGGCCCGGCCCGGTCCGGAGGCCGGCGCGACCTCGCCCGAGGGCCTGGTCCGCACCCTCACCACCGAGGCCGACCTCGGCGACCCGATCTGGCGCGGCCGGCTGGACCTGGTCGAGGGCCGCGCCCCGAACGCCCCGCACGAAGTGGCCGTCACCCGGGCCTTCCTGGACCGCTCCGGCCTCGGCCTCGGCGCCACCACCACGCTCCAGACGCTGGAACGCACCAGCTACACCATCACCGCCGTGGTGGAGCACCCGAGCGAGCTGGGGCGGGTCGAACTCGTCGCCCGGCCCGGCGAGTTGATCGACCCGCTGAGTGCCGCGCAGGCCGCCGGCGGGCCCACCGCGGAGAAGCCCGCGGTGACCCGCTCCGGCTGGCTGGTCCGGCTGCCGTCCGGGGCCGTCCTCGACTGGGCCGCGGTCCAGCGGTTCAACGCCCACGGCTACACCCTGACCGCGCGCTCGGTGGCCCTCGCCCCGCCGCCGGAGCGGGCCGTCCCCTACTACCGCGACTCGTTCCGCTACAGCGACCCGACGCCCGAGCGGAACACCAGGATCGTCGTCGCCACCGTGAGCGGCCTGGCCCTGCTGGAGGTCGCCCTGCTCGCCGGGCCCGCCTTCGCGGTCGGCGCCAGCCGCTCGCGCCGCCAGCTCGCCCTGCTCGGCGCGGCCGGCGGCAGCCGTGCCCACGTCGGCGCGGTGGTGCTCGGCGGCGGGGCGGTCCTGGGCACCGTCGGCGCCGTCCTCGGTGTGGTGCTCGGCACCGCGGCGGTGACCGTGCTGCGGCCGGTGATCGAACAGGTCGGCGGCGCGCGCTTCGGGCACTTCGCGGTGCGCCCGCCGGACCTGCTCGCGATCGCCGGGATCGGCCTGGTCACGGCGCTGCTCGCGGCCGCGCTGCCCGCGGTGCAGGCCGCCCGGCGCAGCGTCACCGCCGGGCTCACCGGCCGGGACACCGTCCGCGGGCCCAGCCGATGGGTCACCGTCGCCGGTGTGGCGCTGGTCGCCCTCGGCGCCGGGTTCGCGATGTACGGCGCGAGCGCCGTCCCGCGCGACCAGCGGGGCGTGGGCGGCTACGACACCCGGGTGCTGACCGTGCTCGGCGGTTCGGTGACCGCCGAACTCGGCCTGCTGCTGTGCACCCCGATGCTGGTCGCGCTGGTCGGCCGGGCCGCCGGCCGGCTGCCGCTCGGCCCCCGGCTCGCACTGCGCGACTCCGCCCGGCACCGCTCGCGCACCGCCCCGGCGGTCGCCGCCGTGATGGCCGCGGTGGCCGGCGCCGTCGCCATCGGCGTCTACACCACCAGCACCGACGCCGAGAACCGGCGCGACTACGAGCCGGAGGCCCCGTACGGCGCCGTCCAGCTGATCAGCCACCAGGACGGGCCGCGGCTCGCCGAGGAGCGCGCCGAGCTGGAGAGGCAGCTGGCCGGGCTCGGCCCGCGCGGTGACCTCGGCGAGGTGGACTACCGCTTCTGCGACAACTGCTCCAGCACCGTCCAGCTCAAGCGCCCGATGGTGCGGCACGGCCTGATCGCCCCGCCGCACCTGGCCGCCGGTGACGCGAACGTGCTGCACAACCTGTTCGGCGTCCACGACCCGGCCGCCGAGCGGGCGCTGGCCGCCGGCAGGCTGCTGGTCTTCGACCGGAACGCGGTGGGCGCCGACGGCAAGGCCGTGCTGCTGCTGCGCGGCGGCGCCCCGGTGAAGCCGGGCGAGGAGCCCAAGCCCGAGCTGCGGGAAGTCCCGGTCGACGTGGTGCTGGTGGACGACCCGGCCGCCGCCAAGCTGGCCCAGGGCCTGGTGCTGCCCTCCGCGCTGCCCGCGTTCGGGCTCGACCTCACCGCCCGGTCGACCGGATCGGTCTGGCTGCCCGCCACCGCGCCCGACCGCAAGGCGCAGCAGCGCGCCGAGGCCGCCGCCGTCCGGCTGGACCGCTTCGCCACGCTGCGGGTGGAGCGCGGGTACCAGCCGAAGAGCGACGCGCTCACCCTGGCGCTCACCGGCTTCGCCGGGCTGGTCGTGCTCGGTGCGGCCGGGATCGCCACCGGGCTGGCGGCCGCCGACTCCCGGCAGGACCAGGCCACCCTGGCCGCGGTCGGCGCTCCGCCGCGGATCCGGCGGACCATGGCGGGCCTCCAGTGCGCGCTGATCGCGCTGCTGGGCGCGCTGCTCGGGGCGGTCAACGGCTTCGTGCCGGCGGTGGGGCTGCTGAAGTCCCGGGGCGGCGGGTTCGGCGCCGGGCCGACGCTGATCACCGCGCCCTGGGTCGAGCTGCTGCTGATCGTGCTGGTGCTGCCGGTGGCCGCGGGGCTGATCGCGGCGGCGTTCACCCGCTCCCGCGTCCCGCTCGGGAGGCGGCTGTCCTGAGCCGGGGCCGTCGGACCTGATCCGCCGGGCCTGACCCCTTGGGCCTGATCCATCGGGCCTGACCCCTCGGACCATCGGCGTCGGACACGGCTTCGACACGGACTGGGCACACCACCCGGCCACCCCCGGGAACCCGCCGGGCGCCCGTCCCCTTCACCC
>NZ_JBHUAF010000219.1:0-14069 GCF_042789895.1 Kitasatospora sp. NPDC056783 | reverse complement strand
GGGTACCTGGAGATACCCGCCTACAGCAGCAGCCCGTACGCCGAGGTCTGGTACGGGAAGGAGCTCACGGCCGTCGGGCGGTCAGCCGGTTGAGCGGTTCCACGAGGTCGCGGCACCCGAGGACGGCTCCCGTGCGGGTACCTGTCCGTCCGCTGTCCTGCCCGCCAGCACGGCCGTGAGCTCGGCCGCCGAGGGCGGGTTGGCGCCCGGGCGCGCGACGGTCAGCGCGGCTGCCGTCACCGCGCGGGTGAGGCAGTCGGGGAGGCCGGCGCCGGACGCGTCGGCGTCGAGGAAGGCGGCCATGAAGGAGTCCCCGGCGCCGACGGTGTCCGCCACCCGTACCGGGACGGCCGCGGCCTCGGCGTGCCCGCCCTCGGCGGTGCGGGCGAACGCGCCCTCGGCGCCGAGGGTGACCGCCACCACCGAGGGGCCGAGGGCCAGCCAGCGCTCGGCGACCGCCTCGGGCCGCTCCCCCGGATAGAGCCAGGCCAGGTCCTCGTCGCTGGCCTTGACCAGGTCGCTCAGCGCCACGCAGCGCTCGACCCGGCGGACGGCCTCGGCCCGGTCGCCCATCAGGGCGGGCCGCACGTTCGGGTCGTAGCTGATCCGGGCCCGCCCGCGCCGGCGCTCCACCAGCGCCAGGACCGATGCCGCGCCCGGCTCGGTGACGGCGGCGATCGAGCCGAGGTGGATCGCCGCCGGCGGCTCGGCGGGCTCGATCACCTCGCCAGGCTCCGTCGGCGGAAGCGTCCAGCCGATGTCGAAGGTGTAGTGGGCCTGCCCCCGCCCGTCCAGTTCCACCACGGCCGAGGGCGTCCGGGCGACCTCGGCGGCCCGGACCCGCACGCCCGCCGACTCCAGGTGCCGCCGGATCAGCCGGCCGTTGGCGTCCGGCCCGAGCTCGGTGAGCAGCACGGCCGGGCGGCCCAGCCGGGCCAGGCCGTAGGCGACGTTCGCCGGGCTGCCCCCGGGATGCACCCGGTCCGGGCCTCCGTCCGTCCGGACGATGTCGGCGACGCACTCGCCGACCACCAGGACGGGGGAGGCTGGGCTGGTCACGGCGGCTCCTGGCATCCGGTTCGCGGGCGTGGTCTCGGCCGCCAGCCTACGGGGTGCGTGCGGCGGCCGTGCGGTGCCAGGGCATGAAAGTACGGCCGCCGGACCTGGCCAGGAGTTCCGACGGCCGTGGCTCGTCCGTCAGGGGACGAAGCACTCCTGACGTTAGTCCGGGCCCGGGGGCCCCGCCATCACCGTGAGCCGTCCGGGGGACGACGGTATGTCGCCGGATCGCGCGGACCGGACGTGGGGCAGCAGTGGCGGGCGGGCCCCCGGTGCCCCAGGACTCCGGGAGGCCCTGGCGGCGCGGCTGGGGCTGCTGGTGCACGCCCGGCGCACCGCCGTGCGCCCGATCGGCCCGCGCACGCCCTGACCGGCCGGGGTGGGTGGGGCCATGGTGGTCCCCACGGCCCGCCCTCCGCCCGGCACGGTCCCGGTCGGCTCGCGGGCCGCCCAACGTTCCCGCGCGGTCGCCGTCGTGAGCCGGCGCCGACTGCACCCGGGGGAATTGTCAGTGCCGGGTGCTAGCGTCCCCAGCACGATCGGACGAATGAACGGGGGTCTTCTGATGGGTGTCGAATCGCGGCTCAGCGGTGGGCTCATAACCGGCGGTCGGCCGCTCCGGTCCCGGGTCCGGCGTCGGTGGTGGCGGTAGGGGCTCGGCGCGGCGGGCCGTAACCCTTCCGGCGCAGCCTCGTTGGACCGGCCATGAAGAAGCGCAGCATGCTTGCCGTCGCCTCGCTCGCCGTCGGCGTCGTGGCCTCCCTCACCGCGCCGAGTGCGCACGCCAGTGCCGTGGGCGGGCAGGAGGGCCTGCCCGGGCCGCTGAGCAGCGCTCCGGACATGGTGACCGGGCAGGTCGGTGACGCGGGTGGCGTCGTCGGACAGGCCACGGGCTATGTGACGGGGTCGGCCGACGGTCTGGTGGCGGTCACTCCGGCGTAGTCCCCGCCGATGGCTCAGGACATCGGGGCTCCGAGGTCCTGGGTCCAGTAGGGGGTGCCGGCCGAGCTGGTGGCGAAGCCGACGCCGATGTCCTTGAATCCGCAGTCGAGCATGTTGGACTGGTGGATCCCGCCGTCCATCCAGCGGGCGAAGACGGCGGCCGGGGTGGTCGGACCCCGGTCGAGGTTCTCGCCCCACTGGGACCAGCGGTAGCCGGCGGCAGTGATCCGGGCATCGGTGCGGATGCCGTCCGGGTTGACGTGGTCGAAGAAGTCGCGGGTGGCCATGTCGTCCGCGTGCTTCTGGGCCGAGCCGCGCAGCCTGGGGTCGATCCGCAGTGGGGCGCAGCCGGCCTTGGCGCGTTCGGCGTTGACCAGGTCCACCAGCTGGCGCTCGGGGTTGGGCTGCGGTGCCGTGGTGGCGGTGCGGGTCGTGCTCGGCGTCGGTGTGGGCGTCGGGGACGCGCTCGGGGTCTGGGACTGCGTCAAGGTCGGCGTCACCATGGGCGTGGGTATGACGGCGGTGGACGCGGGGGCGACGGTCGGGGTGCCCGGGGCGGCGACCGGGGCGGCGGGCTCCGGTGCGGTCGCCCGCTGGGGCTCGCCGCTCTGCGGCCAGACCAGGGCGAGGGTGGTCACGGCGACTGCCGCCGCCGCTCCGCTCGCCAGCACCGCCTTGCGGGTCGCGGTGCCGGCCCAGCCTCCGTACCCTCCCCCACCCGGGTTCGCGCCGGTGCCGGTGTGGACTCCGGCCCCCGGGCCGCCGCCGGTGACACCTCCGTGGGCGGAGCCCACTCCGGTGGCGGCCGTCGAAGGGGCACCCGTCGAGGAGGCGGCAGCAGCCGCGGTGTGCTGGAAGTGGAGCAGCACGGGCGAGTCGAGCGGGATCGGCACCAGGGCGAGGCCTGCCAGCAGCCCCTCGGCCGGGAAGAGGTCGCGGCCGAGGCTGCCGCAGTCCGCGCAGTCCCGGATGTGCCGGGCGATGCGCTTGCGCCAGACCGAGTTCGGGGTGCCGTCGAATCCCGTGGTGAGCTCGGCCAGCCCGGGGCAGCGGGGGTAGGCGCAGAGCGCTCGGACGACGACGCGGCCCGCTTCGAGCTGCTTCTTCATCCGCTGCACCCGAACGGCGGTGTGCTGCGGACTCAGGCCGAGGGCCTCGGCGAGTTCGGCGCGGGTGAGTTCACCGACGGCCTCCAGCCACCAGAGGGAGAGCAGCTCGCGGTCGTCGGGGTCCAGCCAGCGGGTGGCCTCGGCCACCTCGCGGCGCTGGCCGGACAGGCCGAGGCGCAGGATGGTGAGGTCGGTGAAGTCGGCCCGCGGGTCGGCGACCTCCCAGGTCTCGTCCAGACCGCCGACGGTCGGCTGCTGCTGGCCGGCGGCGTGGCGGCGGCGCACCTGGTTCATGGTGATGGCGACCAGCCAGGACCGGAAGGACTCGGGGTCGCGGAGCGTTTCCAAGCCGTCCAGGGCGCGGATCATGGTCTCCTGCGCGATGTCGTCCACGTCGGCGTGGCCGCCGAGGGCGCGGCCGGCCACGTTGTAGACGAGCGGCAGCCAGGCGGCGACCAGCGCCTCCCGCGCCTGCCGGTCACCTGCCTGCGCCGCGAGCACCAGGGTGGTCCCGGTCCTGTTCTGCACATCAGCGTTCATGGTCCGCACTCCGTGTTGCCGTGTTTCCGTCCGCCGCCGCCTCCTCGGAGACCTGTGGGGAGTGATCAGATAACAACAATGTGCACGGAATCGGAAAATCGGACCTGGCCGGTCGGTCCGGGGCACCGTCAGACCGCCCCGGAGCCGGTCACTCCGGGGCGGCGAACACCTGGGTCCACCACGGACCGTTGGCGCCCGTCCGCACCCCCACGCCGAGTTGGTTGAACGAGCAGTTCAGGATGTTGGCCCGGTGGCCGGGGCTGTTCATCCAGGCGTCCATCACGGCGGCCGGGTCCTTCTGGCCTCGGGCGATGTTCTCTCCCCAGGTGCTCCAGCTGTATCCGGCCGCCTCGATCCGGTGGTCGGCGTGCTCGCCCTCGGGGCTGGCGTGGTCGAAGTAGTTGCGGTTGGCCATGTCGTCGCTGTGGGACTGGGCCGCGCTCGCCAACCGGGGCTCGGCGCCGACCGGTCCGCAGCCGGCCTTGGCACGCTGGACGTTGACCAGGTCGACGACCTGCTGGGCGTAGCCCGGCGCCGCTCCTCCGCCCGCCGGCGGGCCACCGCCGGGGCGCCTGGCCGCCACCGGGGCGGCGGAGGCGGGGCGGCTGGAGGCCGGAGCCGCCTTCACCACGGGAGCCGTGGCGGTGGGGGCCGTGGCCGTGGGGGCGCCGGTCGGACCGGCGGGGGCGGAAGCCGTCGGGGAGGCCGCAGCGGTGGTGGCCGAGGCGGCCGGGGTGGCAGCCGAGGCGCTCGGGGCCGCGGTCGTCGGGCTCACCGGCAACGGCAGGTCCGGGTTCGTTCCCCCCGTACCGGGGACCTGGATGCCCCCGTGCGTGCCCAGTTCCGCGGAGATCAGCGCGTCGGCGGACAGCGACTGGCCGGCCGTGTCGCGGTCGGCCTCCTTTCCGCCGTACGCCGCGTAGCCCGCGCCGGCCAGCGCGGCGAACAGCCCGGTGCCGGCCACCGCGGCGACGACCGCGGCGACCGGCACGATCCCGCCGCGCCGCCGCGCCCGCCGGCCCTGGCCGGAGTGCCGGTCGGCAGCCCGCCGCGCCGCCCGACCGCCGGGGCGGCCGCGGGTACCACTCCCGTGGCCGCCGCTCGCCGGGAGGATGGTCGTCCTGTCGTCGCTGTTCACGTGGCCACGCTTTCTGTTCCGGGTCGACTGGTCGGGTGTCGACACTTGGGAGACCTCCCGGCGGGGCGTCGATAACAGAAACTCCGGACGAATGTCCGGCGATCGCGTCGCGGGCTCAGCCGGCCGGGGCCTCCGGAGCCATGTCGTAGGTGATGAACCTGACCTGGGTGGCGACCTGGTCATACTTTCCGCGGGCCCGGTAATTGTCCTCAGAGGTGATCCAGCGCACGGTGTTCCACCCGCGTTCGGCCGCGATTTCCCGCAGGCGGCCCAACAGCACGTCCACCGCCCCGCCGCCCCGGACCTCCGGCATCACGAACAGATCGTCCAGGAAGCAGCCGACCGTCCCGTGCAGCGGCCGTGAGAACGGCCGGTAGTGGGCCAGCCCGACCGGCCGTCCGTCCTCGTCCCGAACCAGCAGCGCCGACACCTCGTGCGCCGCGTCGGTGATCCAGGACCACACCAGCTCGGCCTTCTCGTCCGGGCACGCCACCCGGTAGAACTCGCAGTACCCCCGGTAGAGTTCACGCCACACGGCGTAGTCGCCGGGCTCGGGAGCACTGACCTGCCAGGCGGTCTCGGTGGTCTCGCTCATCTCGGTCTCCATCACTCGGCGAACATTGCGAGCCCCAAGCATGACGCCCCGTCGGATCGCCACTGACCACCGCCCCGGCCAACACCACCCACCACGCACGCCACTCCGGCGCCTTGCCATCGCCATCCGAACGGACCAAGCCGGTCGGCGGGGTTGAGCGGTCCGGGTCAGGGCCGGGGCTCGGCCTGGTTGTCGGCGCGCGGGCGCCCGCGTTGGGGCGAGGTGGTCGTCGTCGGGGGGTGAGGTTGCGGGGTGTGCGCGCCCGGGCCGGTGGACCAGGGGTGCGGGGGTGGGACGGATACCGAGGAGGGTTGGAGGTGGTGGCGTGGCAGGGTTGTCGCGGCTGGCGGCGGCGTATGCGGCCGGGCGGCGCGGCGCGGGCTGGATCAAGGTGAAGCCCGGCACACCCTGGACCTGGTGGTGCCGGCCGCCGGGTGGGGCAGCGGGCGGCGGCACGGCCTCCTCAGCAACCTGCACCTGGGCGCCCGGGCGGCGGGCGAGCCGGGACCGGGCCCGCGGGTGATGCTCGGCAAGACCTTCAAGGGCCTGACCGACGAGACGCTCGCCCGGCAGACCGTCGAGCTGCCGGCCCGGCAGACCGGGCGGGACGCCCGGACGGTGCGGGTCCGGCCGGAACCGGTCGTCGAGATCGCGTTCGACGGGGTGCGACGCAGCCCCGCCATCCGGCCGGCCTGGCCCTGCGGTTCGCCCGGGTGGTGCGCTACCGGAGGGACAAGTCCGCGGCCGAGGCCGACACCGTCGCGACGGTGCGGGAGATCGCCGCCGCTGAGGGATCGTGAGCCCGGCCGTGGCGCGCGGCGCGATCCACCACGCGCCGCCCGCCCACCGGGGCGGGCCCGTCCAAACCTGCCCGGTCGTCCGACGACTCCGACGGGCACCGAATCGGCCAATCTCGACGACCCGGCCACGGCACCGTCTGTGGACGGAGCAACGGCGGTTAAGTTGGCCATGACAACGAGAGTCGGCCGCCGGGCAGCCGGCGGCGCACTGGCGAGAGGTGCCCGACCATGCGGGTGAGTGTCGACCGGGACCGCTGCTGCAGTTCCGGGATGTGCGTCACGAACGTTCCCGAGGTCTTCGACCAGGACGACCACGACAGCCTGGTGAGACTCCGTCAAACCTCCTTCCGTCCAGACCAGTTCGGCGATCTCAGGCTGGCCGCGCAGCTCTGCCCGGGCGGCGCGATCACCGTGGTCGAGGACGAGCCGGCCGAGGTCGACGGCTGACCGGCTGACCGGCTGACCGGCTGACCGGCTGACCGGCGACGAGCGCCCGGAGAGCCGCCGGCGCCGATCCGGCCCGGTCGCGCCCCCGTCCACCCCCGCACGGAAACCGACGAATCGCCACACCCCCACCCGCCAGAGCAGCACCGCGAAGCAAGGAGACCCCCGCCTTGACGAGCACACCCGCCGCCCACGCCGTCCCGCTCCCCGCCCGGCACTCCGCCGGGTGCCCGTTCGGACCGCCGCCCGCCTACACCGAGGCGGCCGCCACCGCCCCGCTGACCCGTGCCGACGTCCCCGGCGGCGAGCCCTGCTGGCTGGCCACCGGCTACGCCGAGGTCCGCACCGTCCTGTCCGACCGCCGGTTCAGCGCGGACCCGCGCCACCCGTCCTTCCCGGTGCTGATCGCCGGCAGCCGGGAGCGGATCGCCGAGAACCCGGCCTTCCTGCGGCTCGACGACCCCGAGCACGCCCGGCTGCGCCGGATGGTCACCGGGGACTTCCTGGTCAAGCGGGTCGAGGCGATGCGCCCCGACATCCAGCGGATCGTGGACGAGGCGCTGGACGCGATGACCGGCGGCCGCACCGAGGCCGACCTGGTCGCCGACTTCGCGCTGCCCGTCCCCTCCCTGGTGATCTGCCTGCTGCTCGGAGTCCCGTACGAGGACCGCGAGTTCTTCCAGGAGGGCAGCCGGACGCTGCTCGACAGCACCAACACGCTGGAACGGCTCCTCGACGCCCGGGATGAGCTGCTGGAGTACCTGCGGACGCTGGCGGCCCGCAAGCGGGAGCGGCCGGAGGACGACATCCTCAGCCGGCTCGCCGCCCGGGACGACCTGACCCCGCGCGAAGTCGCCAGCACCGGACTGCTGTTGCTGATCGCCGGGCACGAGACGACCGCGAACATGATCGCGCTCTCCACCGCCCTGCTGCTGGACCGGCCCGAGCAGATCGCCAGGCTGGCCGACCCGGCCGCGGTGCCCGGCGCGGTGGAGGAACTGCTGCGCCTGCTGACCATCGTCCACACCGGGGTGCCCCGGGTGGCACTGGAGGACGTGGAACTGGGCGGCACGACGGTCAGGGCCGGGGAGGGCGTGATCGCGATGCTCTCCACCGCCAACCGGGACGAGGAGGTGTTCGGCGGCGCCGACCGGCCGCCGGTCGACGAATTGGACCTGGACCGGGACGCCCGCCGCCACATGGCCTTCGGCTTCGGCGCGCACCAGTGCCTGGGCCAGCCGCTGGCCCGCGCCGAGCTCCAGATCGCGCTGGCCACGCTGTTCGGGCGGCTGCCCCGGTTGCGGCTGACCATCCCCCGCGACGAACTCGCCTTCCGTACCGAGTCGTTCATCTACGGCATGCGGTCGCTGCCGGTGACCTGGTGATGACCGTGTGAATCCGCGGGACCGTCCGAGGGCATTCCCCGGGTCACCCGGCTGGCCCCGGCGCCGGGGCGGAGGCAGGCTTGAAGGGCGAAAGACAGCACCGGCCCTGCCGCGCCTCCGGCCCGGGCGCACCCGGGCCGGCCGAGGAGACGGAGCCCGCGATGACCGATATGAGCGACCGGTCCAAGGTGAGCACCGAGGAGGACGAGGACGTCCGCGCCGCGGACCCCGAGGAGGGCATCACCTCGATGCAGAACCTGCACGCGCAGGACACCTCCCAGGCGGAGGGCGACACCATGCTGGACGAGCCAGGCCAGACCGGCTGACCGTCCGCGGAACCGACTCGACCGCCCGGTGGGACCGGGCGGTCGCCGTGACCGCAGGTGTCGCTGCTCCGGTGGCGGGCCACCCGCGGGGGAGGATAGGCGCATGACCGAACACGACCAAGGAAACCGCCAGGCCCGGCCGCCCGCGGACCCGCGCACGTCGTGGGCGACCTGGACCACTCAATCGATCATCAGCGGCCCCGGCGGGGTGAGCACCGCGGAGGTCGGGCCGATCTCCGGCGACCTCACCGTGCACACCACCTGGGTGGACGGCGAGGTGGAGCTGACCGTCCAGTACACCGGCGCGCTGGACTGGTACACCGTCTCCGGCAGCCCGTTGCCGGCACACGACGAGACCACCGCGCGGGCGATCCACCAGGCGATGGTCAACGGCGTCAAGGCCGGCCGGGGCGCGGCTGCCCCGGCGCCGCCGAAGCCCTAGCCGGACAGGGGCCTGGGAACCTCACGGAGCCGGCCGGTACGACGGCGGCGCGCCCGGGACCGGTCCTGGGCGCGCCGCCGTCGTACCTGCCGGCTGCCGCCGTCGTACCGGCCCGGTCAGGAAGCCGGGCCGCGGCCGTCCTCGGCCTGTACTGCCGGAACGCCCTGCGGTGGCGCGGCCACCTGCGGCGGCGGGGCGGCCGCGGTCCAGTAGGTCCGGTCCTCGGGGCGGCGCCGACGCAGGTCCTCCCGGACCTCGCCGGCCAGCCGGCGGGTGTCGCGGCGGTTCATGGTCGCGCCGATGCCGGCGCCGACGAGCAACGGGGTCACCGCCGGCAGGTGGCGCAGCGAGCTGCGGGTCAGCCGGTGGCCGACCTGCCGGCGCACCTCCGAGCCGAGCGCCAGTGCGGCGAAGCCCGCCGGGCGGACCAGCAGGCCCGCGTCGATCCCCCGGCGGTTGGCCCAGGCCCCGAGGTAGGCGCCGGCCCGCTGGGTGGCGGTGCCCTGCGCCGGGGTGCCGTAGACCTCGTGCAGTTCGGCGATCAGCTTGACCTCCAGGGCCGCCACCGCGAGCGTCTCCGCCGCGATCTCCACCGGCATCGCCGGTGGCACCGGCAGCATCGCCGCCGCGCCGACACCCGCACCGAGCGCGCCGGAGGCCCGGACGGCGCCGGCGACCAGTCGGTCGGCCAGTTCCTCCGGGAAGGCCGCGTCCGGGTGCTGCGCCCGCAGGGCGGCGAGGTCGCGCACCGGAATCCGCGGCGCGGCCTGCACCAGCTGTTCGGTCAGCGCCTTGCCGCCGTACGCGGCACCCTTGGCCGCTCCCCGGGCGGCGGCGCGTCCGCCGTGGCCGATCAGCCGGGCGGCGTGCAGCACCACGGCACGGCCGCGGCCGCGCTGCTTCGCGGTGTACTCGGCGACCGGGCCCCGGCCGATCGGCTGCTCGGCCTCCTCCACCAGTTCGGCGAGCCGCTCGGTGAGGTCGGGCTCGGCCGACGCGGACGCGGACGCGGACACATCGGACGCGGTCGGCTCGGGCGCGGTCGGCTCGAACCGCGCCGGACCGGGCTCGGCGGCCTGCCGGGAGCGTCCCGGCCTGCGGAAGACTGCCATGGGAATCCGGTACCCCTTTCGCGACGGCTTTCGCGACGACGCCACGGCCCGGGCCCGTTACCCGGCGACCTCCACCCCGCGCCAGAAGGCCACCCGATCGCGCACGTGCTCGGCCTCGGGCTTCGGGTCGGCGTAGAACCAGGCGGCGTCCGGGTTGGTCCGCCCCTCCACCTCCAGGGTGTAGTAGCCGGCGGTGCCCTTCCAGGGGCACACCGTGGTGGTCTCCGAGGGCCGCAGGTACTCGCTGCGCACCGCCTCGGCCGGGAAGTAGTGGTTGCCCTCGACGACGACGGTGTCGTCGCTCTCGGCGATGACGACGCCCTGCCAACTCGCTGTGGTCATAGGGCGATTGTGCCTGACGCGGGCGCGGTGCGCCCGGGGGTCGCGGGCGTCGGCCCGGCGGTCAGGGCAGCGGGTGCGCGTGCACCGGCACGTGCGGGCTCTGGTGCCCGCCGCTGGCGAGCATCCGGACCTCCCCGGCGTCGCTGATCTCGGCCCGGACGATCCCGGTCTCGTCCTCGTACACCGGGTGTCCGCCCGGGCCGGTGGTGTCGGTCCGGGTGACCTCCACGACGTCCTGCGGCGCCTGGGCGCCCGGGGTTCCGGGGAAGGTGAGGAGGTAGCGCTCGGCGGGGTTCATCACCTGCTCCTGCCTGTCCGACTGCGTGTCCGACTGCCTCTCCGACCGTCCGTCGGGCCGTCCGCCCGGCAGACCGACCGTTTGGACGGCGATCCGTCCGGCCGTCTATCCCACGGCTTCGGCCGGCTCGGCGGCCCCGGGGTGCGAGCCGCGGACCTCCAGTTCGGCGAGCAGCCGGGCGGTGGCCTCCGCGACGGCGTCCACCGCCCGGTCGAAGGCCTCCCGGTTGTGCGCCGCGGGGACGCGGAAGCCGGACACCTTCCGGACGTACTGGAGCGCGGCCGCGCGGAAGTCCTCCTCGTCGGCGTCGGGCGTCACGGGGGGTCGCAGCGTCTTGATGTTGCGGCACATGCCCCCAGTCTCGCGCGCGGGAGCCGCGTCGGCGACCCCCTCCCGGTCGGGCGCGCGTCACGAGGGCCTCACGCACACCTCACGGGGCCGTCATCCGACCGGATTAAGATGCTGGACGAACGAATTCATCCCGCCGCGCGCTCCCCCGGTCCGTCGGCATCACTCCGGAGTCACCCCCTTGCCTCTCGCGCTGCTCGCGCTGGCCGTCACCGCGTTCGCCATCGGAACCACCGAATTCGCCGCCATGGGGCTGCTCCCCCAGGTCGCCGACAGTCTCCACGTCTCCATTCCGCAGGCGGGCTGGCTGATCTCGGCGTACGCGCTCGGGGTGGTGATCGGTGCGCCGCTGCTCACCGCGCTGGCCGCCGGGCGGCCGCGCAAGGCGGTGCTGGTGGCGCTGGCCGGGCTGTTCGCGACCGGCAACCTGCTGTGCGCGCTGGCGCCGGACTTCTGGACGCTGGCCGCCGCCCGGCTGATCACCGGGCTGCCGCACGGCGCCTTCTTCGGGGCGGGCGCGGTGGCGGCGGCCGAACTGGTCGCACCGGACCGGCGGGCCCGCGCGGTGGCCGTGATGTTCTCCGGGCTGACCGTCGCCAACATCATCGGCGTCCCGGCCGCCACCCTGCTCGGCCAGCACCTGGGCTGGCGGGCGACGATGCTGGTGGTCGTGCTGATCGCCGCCGCCGGGACACTCGCCATCGCCCGGCTGGTGCCCGCGCTCCCCTCCCCCGCCCAGTCCGGGCTCCGGCACGAACTGAGCGCGTTCCGCAACGGGCAGCTCTGGCTGGCGCTGGCCACCGTGGTGTTCGGCTGCGGCGGCTTCTTCGCCTGCTACAGCTACATCGCGCCGCTGCTCACCGAGGTCTCCGGCTACGCCACCGGCTCGGTGACCCTGGTGCTGGCGCTGTTCGGGGTCGGCATGACGATCGGCAACGTACTGGGCGGGTTCGCCGCCGACCGGGCGCTGCGCCCCACCGTCTGCGCGGCCTTCGTGCTGCTCTCCGCGACCCTGGCGCTGTTCGCCGTGACCGCGCACGCCCGCTGGTCGGCGGCCGTCACGGTGGTGCTGATCGGGCTGTTCGGCTTCGCGATCGTGCCGGCCGTACAGACCCTGGTGCTCCAGAAGGCGCGCAACGCGCCGACCCTGGCCTCGGCGACGGTCCAGGGCGCGTTCAACCTGGCCAACGCCCAGGGCGCGTACTTCGGTGGGGCGGCGCTGGCCGCCGGGCTCGGCTGGACCTCGCCGACGTTGGTCGGTGCGGGCCTGGCCGCCTCCGGCGCGGTGGTCGCGGTGCTCGCCTGGGCGGCCGACCGACGCCGGCCCGCCCCGGTCGCGGTGGAACCGGCGGGGGCGGAGCCGGTGGCGACGGCGGTGACCACCGTTTAAGGTCCTGTCCGGTCGATCGCGGGCCCGGCAAGATCGGCCGGACAGGACCGAGACGCTGTCCGGCCTAGATCTCCCGGTGGGCCTCGGCGAGCAGCCGGTAGCCGGCGCCGTTGGCCTTGATGCCCGCCTTCTCGTCCTCGGTCAGCTCGCGGCGGACCTTGGCCGGGACGCCGGCGACCAGCGAGCCGGGCGGGACGGACATGCCCTGCGGCACCACCGCGCCGGCCGCGACCAGGGAGCCGGTGCCGATCCGGGCGCCGTTGAGCACGGTGGCGTTCATGCCCACCAGTACGTCGTCCTCGACCGTGCAGCCGTGCAGCACGGCGTTGTGGCCGACCGAGATCCGCTCGCCGACCACCAGCGGGAAGCCCGGGTCGGCGTGCAGGGTGCAGTTGTCCTGGATGTTGCTGCCCGCGCCGACGGTGATCGACTCGGCGTCGCCGCGCAGCACCGCGCCGTACCAGACGCTCGCGCCGGCCGCGACCCTCACGTCCCCGACCACGACCGCGTTCGGCGCCACGAAGGCGTCCGGGTCGACGGCGGGCGTCTTGCCCCCGACCGCGGCGATCAGCGGCTCTGCCATGGCTCGTCCTCCTGGTGACGGTGTGGGCGTCGTGCCGCCGGTCAGCGTAGGGGGTCGGCTACCGCGCCATGCGGGCGAGGTCGGGTGCGGACGCCGCGGAACCGGCGCCGCACAGGGCGGTCACGGTCACCTTGCGCCAGGCGGCGTCGGCGGTGTCCGGGTCCGGGGTGTCGTAGAACGTGGTGTTCGCGGCGAACTCGCGCTTGCCGTCCGGGGAGGCCAGCATCATCGTGCTGTAGCCGGGGATGCCGCCGGCGTGGCCCCAGAACGGGCCGCACGGGGTGTCCAGGCGCTGGAGGCCGAGGCCGTACGTCCGGCCTTCGCCGTGGGCGGTGGTCTCCTTCATCGCGGCGAGTTCGGCCGGGCGCAGCAGGCGGCCCCCGAGCAGGGCGTCGAGGAAGGCGGTCAGGTCGGTGGTGGTGGAGATGCCGCCGCCGGCGGAGCCGGCCATCGAAGGGTTGAGCACGGTGACGTCGACCGGCCCGGTGGCCGTCTTGACGTAGGCGTGGGCGTGCGGGCCCGGGATGAACGGGAGGTCGCCGGGCATCCGGGTGTTCGTGAGCCGGAGCGGGCGGATGATCCGGCGGGTGACCTCGTCGTTCCAGCTGTGGCCGGTGAGCTTCTCGATGATCATCCCGATCAGGATGTAGTTGGTGTTGGAGTACTGCCAGTCCTGGCCGGGGGCGAAGGCCGGCGGGTACTTCTCGGCGATGTCCACCAGGTCCCGCAGGCGGTAGGACGTGTAGCGGCCGCTGGTCAGCCACTGGTCGGAGAACTCGAAGGCCCGGTCCTGGGTGTAGTCGGCGACGCCGCTGGTGTGGTTGAGCAGTTGCCGGACGGTGATCGCGTCGCTGTTCGGGACGATGCCCGGCAGCAGGGACTCCAGGCGGTCGTCGAGGTTCAGTCGGCGCTCGCCGACGAGCTGGAGCAGGGTGGTGGAGACGAAGGTCTTGGTGGCGCTGCCGATCCGGAAGGCGCCGCGCGGGTCGGCGGGTTCGCCGGTGGCGAGGTCGGCGACGCCGGTGGCGTTGCTCCAGACCTCCCGGCCGTCCTCGCGGACGGCGCCGAGGGCGGAGGTCGAGTAGCCGGGGCCGGTCATCCCGGCGAGGGCCGCGTCGGCGGCCTGCCGGTCGGCCGACCGCGCCGGGGTACCGATGCCGGGTGCAGGGGTGGTGGGCGCGGCGGCGGCGGCCGGGGCGAGCGCGGCGAGCAGGCC
>NZ_JBHUAF010000218.1:0-14100 GCF_042789895.1 Kitasatospora sp. NPDC056783 | reverse complement strand
GGTGGGAGCCGCCGCGTGTGACACCCGCGTTTCGCCGCGTTGCGGGACGTGTCCGGATTCCGCGTCGATCTTGTCGGGCGGCGTGGCGGCTGCGTACGTTCGACAGCGCACCACCCGACCGGCCCGCCCAGGGCCGCTTCCCACCCCGCGGAGCCCACCATGTCGCCGAACCCTCGCCCGCTGCGGAAACTCGGCTTCCTGACCATCGGGCTCTTCGACGAGAAGGACCCTCGCCAGGGCCACGAGTCCACCCTCGACCTCATCGCGCTCGGCGAGCGCCTCGGCTTCGACAGCGCCTGGCTGCGCCACCGCCACCTCCAGTACGGCATCTCCTCCCCGGTCGCCGTCCTCGCCGCCGCCACCCAGCGCACCAGCCGCATCCAGCTCGGCACCGCCGTCACCCCGCTCGGCTGGGAGAACCCGCTGCGGCTCGCCGAGGACCTGGCCACCGTGGACGTGCTCTCCGGCGGCCGGCTCAACCCCGGCTTCAGCGTCGGCCCGCCCGTCCACTACGAGCAGGTGCGCGGCGCCCTCTACCCGGACACCGGCGAGCAGGAGGACTTCAGCCCCCGGCGCGCCGAACGGCTGATCGCCCTGGTCCGCGGCGAGGACGCCTCCGACTTCGCCGGCACCGAGGGCATCGAGGTGTACTCCCACCGGGTCCAGCCGCACTCCCCCGGCCTCGCCGACCGCCTCTGGTACGGCGCCGGCAGCCTGCGCTCGGCCCGCTGGGCCGGCGAGCAGGGCCTCAACCTGCTCACCAGCAGCGTCGTGAAGGCGGAGGCCCTGCTCGACGGCCCGTTCGACTTCGCCGGCATCCAGGCCGCCCAGATCCGCGCCTTCCGCGAGCACCACCCGGCCGGCGAGCGCGCCCGGGTCTCCCAGGGCCTGGTCGTCATCCCCACCGACAGCGCCACCCCCGATCAGCGCGCCAGGTACGAGGCCTACGCCCGCTCCCGCACCCCGCGCACCCTCGCCCCGCAGGGTCCGGCCCGGCTGCTGTTCGCCCCGGACCTGGTCGGGACGTCCGAGGAACTGGCCGAGCGGCTGCGCGCCCACGCCGGCTACCGCGAGGTCGACGAGGTCGCCTTCGCGCTGCCGTTCAGCTTCGGGCACGAGGACTACGCGCAGATCCTCACCGACCTGGCGACCCGGCTCGGGCCCGCCCTCGGCTGGGCGCCCGGCCGGGGCTGATCCGCCGCCAGGCCTCCGAAGGAATCCCGCCGGGCCGTCACCGCGACCGGGCCGGTGCGGGGTCGCGGTCCGCCCGGGCGCACCGGCGGACCAGGCGGACCCGGGCGGACCGGTCACAGCAGGCGCTTGATCTCGCCGCGGGTGCGGTAGAAGCCGCCGGAGGCGGACTCACGGACCTCGGCGACGACGTAGCGGGCACCGGCGACGCGGATGTCCTTGGGGAACTGGACCCGCCAGGACGGGTCGTAGCCCTGGGAGACCACCCGCACCCGCAGCCGGGCGCCGTCCTGGACGCACTCCACCTCGACCTCGCCGCCCGTCCGGGCGGTGGCCACCGTGAGCGTCTCCACCCCGGCACCGGCCAGCACCGGCTCCCAGCCCGCGTGCTTCACCTCGGCGGTCTTCGGCAGCGTGCCGCCCTCGGCCGCCCGCACCGCCTGCTCGCTCGCGTCGATGCAGGCCAGCGAGCCGTCCGTGGTCACCAGGTAGAGCCGGCCGTCCCGGTACTGCATGCTGAACGCCGAGCCGCAGCCGGTGGCGAGCTTCCACAGCCGGGTGCCGTCGGCGGCGAAGCAGTACACCGAGGAGTGGTTGTCCCCGGCGAAGACGTACTCGCCGTCCGGGGAGGCCGCGCAGGAGAAGACGCCGGCGTCGCAGCGGTAGGCGGCCACCTCGGAGCCGTCGGACTTGCGCAGCCGGTGCACCCAGCCCTGGCCGGTGCCGGCGAACACCTCGTCGGCCTCCTGCCAGCCGAACAGCACCCCGCCCCGGGTGGGGGTGTGCCACAGCTGGTCGCCGCTGCGGTTGTCGTAGCGGGCGACGCCGTTGGAGTGGCCGTGGTACACGCCGTCGCCGTCGCAGCGCACCATCCAGCCGGAGCGGCCGTCGGCCTTGCGGCGCCACTGGAACTCGTCCTCGTGGTCCACCGTGGTCAGCCCGCCACGCTCGTCGGCGACGCCGAGCACGCCGTCATGGATGTCCAGCCAGTAGATGTCCACGTCCTGGGCGATCTCGTACGCGACCCGCGGGATCTTGCCGCCCAGGTCGTACACCTTGCCGTCGTCGCAGCCGGCGTAGATCCACCAGTCGTCCGCGACGATGCACTTGACGCCGTCCGGCAGGCCGTAGCGGGCGACGACCTCGCCGTCGTGGGTGAGGGTGTAGACGTCGCCGCGCTCGTTGCCGACCCAGGCGTGCTCCTCGCCGACGAAGATCCCGAAGGCCGGCGAGCCGGAGCGGAAGCGCCACAGCAGCGGCGCCTGACGGGCGGTCGAGCGGGTGCTGACGATCTGCCGCCTGGTCACCGACCGGCGCTGGCGCACGCCCTGGACGGCCGGGGCGTAGCCCTTGCGGACCTTGTCGCCGATCTTCTTGGAGGCCGACGCGGCCGCCTTCTCCGGGCTCGGGAAGGTCGTCGCCTTGCTCTGCCCCGGCTCGCCGATCCGCCCGTACCGCACCGTCACCACCTGGCCGGAGAGCCGCACCTCGTAGAACTTGTGCGCGCTCCCCTCCTCCTCGGACAGTTCGAGGTAAGTGACCTGCTCTTCCACGGCGACGGACACGGCGATGGCCCCTTTCGGGCAGCGGAGACGGGGGGTGGGCGGGACCGGCCCGCCGACATCCCCGAAACTACGGCCCCGCACTGACAACCGGTCCGGCAGGGGTCGGGCCGGCTCGGCGGAGCACGTCCGCCGACCGGCTCCCGCCGACCCGCGACCGATCCCGGCCGGGTTCGGTCCCGGGTCGGTGTCAGTGGCGCGCGCTACGCTCGCGGCACCCTGAGGAAGCCCGGGGCCCGCTCCTCCGAATTCGCCTACGGGGAGCGGGCCCGGGTGCGTGATCGGGACCGCGCCTCCCGCGCGGGCCGGTGCGCGCCGGGCCGACCGGGCCGCAGTGCCGCGCCTGCGGGCCGCCGGTACGGGACCGCCGCCCAGCGCCTGCGAAGCGCGGCCGCCGGCGAGACCGAGTCGCCGGAGCCAGGCCTGACGACCGCCGTTCCCGCCCGCTCCCGGCCGGGACGGGACGTGGTGGGACGGGGTGGGAGGGCCGGGGCACCACAAGCGAGTCGGCCCCGACGCGGCGCGGTGCGGCCCCGGGGCGAACGGTCAGAGCCAGCCGCGCTCGTCGGCGATCCGCAGCGCCTCGGAGCGGTTGCGGGTGCCGGTCTTGGCGATGGCCGAGGAGGAGTAGTTGCGGACCGTCCCCTCGGACAGGTAGAGCTTGGCGGCGATCTCGGCGATCCCGGCGCCCGAGCGGGAGGCGTTCAGGACGTCGCGTTCGCGGGCGGTGAGCGGGGAGGCGCCGGCGGCGAGGGTGGCGGCGGCCAGCTCCGGGTCCACCACCCGCTCCCCCGCCGCGACCCGGCGGATCGCGTCGGCCAGCACCTCGGCGGGGGCGTCCTTGACCACGAAGCCGACCGCGCCCGCCTCCATGGCCCGGCGCAGGTAGCCGGCCCGGCCGAAGGTGGTGAGGATGACGACCCGGCACCACGGCGCCTGCTGGGCCAGCACGGCGGCTGCCGCCAGGCCGTCCAGCCCGGGCATCTCGATGTCGAGCAGGGCGACGTCCGGCCGGTGCTCCAGAGCCGCCCGCGCCACCTGGTCGCCGCGGCCGACGGCGGCGACCACGGAGAAGTCGTCCTCCAGGTCGAGCAGGGTGCACAGCGCGGTGCGGACCAGTTCCTGGTCCTCGGCGAGCAGCAGGCGGATCGTCATGGTGTCCCTTCGCGGCCTTGGTGGCGTCGGCGGCCTTCCTGGCCTTCACGGCCTTCACGACCTTCACGGCCGGGGTCCGGGCCACCCGGCGGGACGGTGACCAGCAGCCGCCACCCGCGCGGGTCGAGCGGGCCGGCCTCGACCGTACCGCCCGCCGCGGCGACCCGTTCCCGCAGGCCCGTCAGGCCCTTGCCACCGCCGGCGCCACCGGGACCGCTCGGGGCGGCGCCGGTGCCGTCGTCACGGATCTCCACCGAGCCGGCCGTGAGCAGCACCGAGCAGCGGTCCGCCCGAGCGTGCCGGACCACGTTGGTGATCCCCTCGCGCACCACCCAGCCGAACAGTTCGCGCTCCCGCGGTGCGACCGCGTCCGCCGCCTTCGGCAGGTCGGCCATCACCCCTGCGGCGCGCAGCAGTTCGCGTCCGCGCGCGAGTTCTCCGGCCAGGGTCACCTCGCGGTAGCCGGTGACGGCCGCGCGGACGTCGGACAGCGCCTGGCGGGACAGCGTCTCCACGGCCGCCATCTCCGCGACCGCCTGGTCCAGGTCCTTGCCCGCGAGCCGCTGGGCCACCCGGGACTTGACGGTGATCGCGGTGAGCGAGTGCCCCAGCAGGTCGTGCAGATCCCGGGCGATCCGGTTGCGCTCGGCCTCCGAGGCGAGCCGTGCCACCTCGGCCCGGGCGTCGAACAGGGCCTTGTTGGTGGCGGCGATCCCGGCGAAGGCGCCGCAGGTGAGCGAGGTGAACAGCAGGGCCAGGGCCTGGAACCCGCCGGGCCCGGTGTGCCAGGGGCGCACCGCCCAGGGCACCACCAGCGCGGCCAGCGCGCCGGCCGCCACCACCCTCTCGGCGTGCCGGCGCCACAGGATGGCGACCACGGAGACGACCACGGTGGCGAGGAAGAAGGCGTCCTCGTGGGCGAACGGCAGCGCGGCCAGGAACAGGGCCGTCATCGCCGCCACCAGCGGTGCGATCCAGCCCCGCCGGCCGCACCCGAGGGCGAGGGCCAGGAGCGCGTAGCAGGCGCAGAAGGCGACGACCACGGCGTATCCGGCGATCGCGGCCGCCCCGGAGACGGTGCCGCCGACGGCCACGGCGGTCAGCGCCGGAAAGACCATCATCCCGCTGCCCAACAGGAGGCGCTGCCAGCCCTGCACCCAGGGACGGGCCGCGCCCCGCGCGTTCTCCGGTCCGGATTCCCGTCCGGATTCCGGCCCGGGGAACGTGGTCGCGCGGTCACCGTCGGAGCCCGCCCGGTCGAGGCCCATCACTCGTGCTCCCCCTCCTCAGAGCCTGGCGAACAGGCTACGCAGGTGCCGCCCGTTGATCACGGCGGCCACGCCCAGCAGGGCGAGTCCGCACACGCCCTGCTCGGCCTTCATCCACACCGGGAAGGTACCGGGCAGGGCGATGATCGTGACGATGGCGACGAGCATGACGGCCGAGAGGATCCGCAGCCGCCGGAAGGCGCCCCGGGAACCGCCGGCGGCCCGGACGGTCAGCAGGAGGGTGAGGGCGGCGCTGGCCGCGACGATGGTGCCGCGCACCAGCACCGGTGCGGTGACCACCGAGTGGTGGTCCCGGAGGGCGATGGCGCCCGCCAGCGTGACGACGCTGAGGCCGAGGTAGGCGAGCACGAGCAGCCGAACGGTACGGAAGGCCCGACGGGTGTCGGGGTGTTGCAGGTCGATGGAGGTCATGGCATCCATGCTGGTCGCCGGGCCGGTGCGCGGGGCAGTGTGTTCGTACACCTGCCCGCCGTGACAATTGTCAGCACCCGGCCGGCTCCGCCCGCTCCCCGTCCAGCAGACGCACCATGTGCAGCTTCGCGACCGCACGCCCGTCGACCAGGACGGCCCTCGGCTCCCGCCCCCACACCTCGAAGCCGCAGGCGGTGTAGAGCCGCAGGGCCGGCTCGTTGCCCTCCGAGACGGTGAGCAGCACCTGGCGCAGCAGCCCGTCCCGGGCCGCCGTGCGCAGCACCTCCCGCACCAGGACGCGGCCGATCCCCCGGCCACCGGCGCCGCGGGCCACCGCCATGCCGTACAGGGTGCCCTTGTGCCGCTCCCGGGTGCGCGACGGCACCTTCAGCCCGGCGGTGCCGACCAGCGTGCCGGCCCCGTCGAAGGCACCGATCAGGGCGCCCGGGCCGGACTCGGCCTCCGCGAGCCGGCGCTCCGTCACGGCCGGCGGCCTGGCGGCCTCCTCGGCGTGGCTGGAGGTGAAGGCGCTCGGCGTCGCGCGCAGCGCCTCCAGCCGGAAGGCCCGGTACGGTCCGGCGTCGGCGACGCCGAGGCGGCGCAGCAGCACGCCGCGCCCGGCCATCGAGACGCCGTGCTCCGCCATCGGGCGCCCGGGGCCCTCAGCCGAGGCGGACACGGGTGCACCTCGTCACGTACGGCAGGGCGATCTCCTCGCGGCCCGCCACGTCCGGGTGGGTGGCCAGCAGCTGCTCGACGTCGGCCAGCAGGCGGACCCGCTCCTCCTCCGGCAGGGCGATCACGTAGCTGCGCGAGGCGACCATGTCGACGATCCCGGCCGGGGTGGTGACGTGCTCCCAGCGGATGTCCAGCCGCTCGGGCGCGCCGAACGGTGCCGGGAGGACCGGCCGGGTGTCGATCCGCCTCGGCGACGAACGGTGCATCAGCACCCCCAGCGCGGCCGCCCAGGGCTCGGACTCGTCCCGGACGTTCCACACCAGCGCGAGCGTCCCGCCCGGGGCGAGCACCCGGGCGATCTCCGGTACCGCGACCGCCTCGTCGAACCAGTGCCAGGCCTGCGCCACCACCACCGCGTCCACGCTGCCGTCCGGCAGCGGGATGCGCTCGGCCGAACCGGCCCGGACCGCCGCCTTCGGCACCGCCGCGGCCAGCCGTGCCCGCATCCCGTCGTCGGGCTCCACCGCCACCACGTCCAGCCCGGCCTCCACCAGCAGAGCGGTCGCCTTGCCCGTCCCGGCGCCCAGATCGAGCACCCGCCGGGCTTCCCGGGGCACCGCCGCCCCGACCAGTGCCCGCGGATAGCCCGGCCGGCCGTGCTGGTACGCGTCCACCGCCACCCCGAACGACCGTGCCCGCAGCCGCCCCGCCCACCGCCGGGTCGCCCCCTGCCGCGTCATTCCGCAGGCCCGCCCGACCTCCTCCCAGGTCGCCTCCCGCCCGCGCCGCAGCTCCTCCACCACTTCCGTCCGCCGCTCCTCCAGCGCCTCGATCACCCCCGACAGCCGCCGCAGCCCCTCCAGCCCTCCGCCACCGGCCACATCCTCCGCCACCCGCCGACCAAGACCGTCCGTGTCCATGGCCCGGGACTGTACGGACCTGCGGCCTCGGGCGTCAACAGTCATTGCCCGACGATGCAACACCTGTTGCCTTCGGCGTCCACCCATCACAGCGGACGGAGGGTGAGCGCGAACTGGGGAAGCGCCAACAGCAGCAGGGCGGTCCCGGCCTCGATCCAGCGGTACTTCGCCCGGATGATCGCGCTGGTCCCGGCCAGCGCGGACAGCAGCGGGCCCGCCGGATCGTGCGCGGCCCGCTCGAACGCCCGGCGCAACCGGTCCGGGCCCTCGCCCGGGGCGATGTGCTCGAAGTACCCCGGCCCGGCCACCACACCCCGCCGCCCCTTGCGGTGACGCGGCACCAACGCGGACGCGAAGCAGCCGACGGCCAGCAGGGCGCTCGCCACCGCGCTCCACCGCAGCAGCGGGAGCGCCCAGGCCGGCGAGCCGGAACCGGCCCCGCCGTCCAGCGGGATGAAGGTGGCGAGCACCGCGCCCGTGAAGGCCAGGAACACGGCGGCCTTGGTGTCGGCCCGGACGAGTTCCGCGCTGTTGGCCGCCATCAGGCGCTCCATCGCCGACACGGAGGACGGGCTGGACACCGGTATCGGCGTGGCGGCGCGGCGGGACCGCCCGATGACCGGGCGCCGACGGCTCCTGCCGACGGAGCGCCCGCGTACCTGGCGTATCCGAGTCATCGCGGCACCCCGTTCGGGACGCCGCCGGACCAGCCGTTGACCTGGGGGTGGAACTTGACGAACTCCGGCCCCGGAGCATGTGGCGGCCGCGGGGGCTGCTGGGCGGGCCCGGGGACCTGCCGTCCGAGGGAGACCAGCCGGTCGCGCAGGATTCCGGACAGCTCCACCTGCTCCGGCTCCGTCAGTTTGCCCAGCATGAGCGCCATCCGGTCCTGCCAGGTGGTCTCGCCGCGGAGCAGGTCGGCGTGGTTGACGACCCAGTCCAGGACGTCGCGCACCTCGTCGGGCTTCCGGGCGAGCCAGAGGGCCGCGAGGGCGACTGGGCCGTCCTGGACCGCCCGGCGGTAGAAGTCGTATTCCTCTTCGCTCTTGACCGTCCAGCCGAAAGGCACATCCGCCGCAGTCGGCTCCCCGAGCCTCAGTTCGTTGCCGCGCTCGCGTGCGGAGACGTCCGTGACGCGGTAGCCGAGGCCGTAGTGGGGCAGCACGTACGGAGCCGAGAGGTAGTGCACCAGCTCCTCGGGGCCCAGCCTGGCCCCCGAGGCGCCGGACCGCTCCTTGAGCTGACGCAGGCGTCCGTCGAGGTCCTTGCGGACCGGCAGCCCGCCCTGGGTGGTCCGGGTCTGCACGACCCGGGCGGCGTCGTGGACCCACCACAGGAAGTGGACATCCAGCGATTCCGTTCCGTACGAGCTGCGCAGCCCGACCGGCCGGACCCCCGGCCGCTCGGCGAGGTCCACCAGGTACGCCTGGTCGAAGCCGCGCAGTCCCAGCCACGCGGCGACTCCGCTTCCCTCCCCCATGTCTGCCAGTCTCGGGCGCCCCTTCCCGAGCTGGTGGTAGAGCCCGTGGCGGTCGCCCAGGACCAGGGCCCGGTCCCGCCGCCCGGACCAGCGGTGCGCCAGGATCTCCCGCCAGGGAGCGCGGGTGGCCGGGGTGTAGACGGGCGGGTCAGTGTCGAGGGTCATCGTGGCCTCCGGAGGCGGGGGTGGGCTGGAAGGGCTGGGGCTCACCGCGCCGCCAGGCCTCCAGAACGCGGTGGGCGATGTCGCGGCCGACCAGGTCGGGGGTGTCGCTGCGGTCGATCGCGGTCAGCAACCCGAGTTCGCCGGGGCGCATCTCCTGGGCGAGTGTCGTGAGCAGCGTCTCCACGGGGGCGCGGAGCGGTTCGTCCCAGGCCGCCTGGTAACACCAGTCGAGCAGCCTGCGGCTGGTGCGGGCGAACAAGGTCCGGGAGTTCAGCGATCGCCTGATGAAGACGATCACCACATCGCCGAACTCGCCCTGGGGGCCGAGCTGCTGCCGGAACCACGAAGGGTCGAGGAGCAGTTCGGGAATGGTCGTGAGCGCGAGTTCGGCGTGATGCCCGTGGCCGTCCGCCCACTTGACGAGCTGACGGAAGACGGCCGTCTGGTTCCCATCGGCGAAGAGGCGCCCCAACGACCACCGTGCCGTCGCCGCCACCTCGCCCTCGTCACCGTCCTCCCCCCGATAGCAGCGCCCGATCAGGGAAATCGCGCTCTCCGGCCGGGCCGCTCCGAAGTCCGCGCCGCACGCGGCGATCACGGTCGATCGAAGTCTCCAGCCACCGCTGATGCTCCAGCTGTTGACCCGGTGCTTCACCTCTCCGGCGAGAATCGGGTCCTGCGACACCATGCCCAGCGCGTACGCGGCCGTGCTCCGGCTCTGCGCACGGTCGGACCGGGCCAGCTCGTGGATGTGCCGCAGCGCTCGGCGTCCACCGCCCCAGCCGGCGGCCAGCCCCATCACCCGGCCCACGGGTCTGGCCAGTTCGGACTCCGTTCCAGGAACGTTGTCCATCCACTCGGTCAGCAGTCCGGACACCTCTCCGTACTGTCGCCACACGTGTCGCAGCACGGCCTCCGCTTGCCGGTGCCGCTTGAAGCGGATCGGCTCCACCGTGTAGGTGTAGCCTGCGGTGTCCCGTGTCTCGGTGGGCAAGCACTCGGCTCGGACGGTCTCCAGCAACTCATCCAGCGAGCGCCGGAAGACGAACCGCGGATTCCGTCGATCCCGCTCACCAGCTGCGGTCCGTCCCGGCTCGGCGTCCGAGTTCGCGCGCACCACCGCGTCGAGTCGTCCATCGGCCAGTGTGAGCAACCGGTCGGTCTCATCTCGGATGATCCGGTGGTCGAGGCCCTCCAGGACACTTGTCACCAGCAGGAACGCGAGCGCGTCCGGGTCGTCCAGAAGGTCCTTCAGGAGGTCCGGAACTTCCGTCTCCGCGCGGAAACTGAGCCGCTGGCCGAGGTCGGCCAGGTCGGGGCCGTCGTCGCCGGTCCGGCTCAGCGCGTCGACGAGCTCGGCGACCTGCGTCGGCACCAACTCCGGCGCCAACAGCTCGTCCAGGCCGGCTTCCAGCGCGTCCAGCAGTTTCCGGCGCCGGTCATCCTGCGGCACCGCCGCCGCCAGGCGCGCGTCGAACACCTCACGCGGCGTCGGAGGCACATAGCGCACCGGCCTGATGTCCAGCTCACGGACGAAACGCCGGACGGTGCCCGAGTCGTGGGGCAGCATGACCACCATGAAGGCATCGGCCTCTTCCAACCGGGCGCCCAGGTTGGCAGCGGCGGTGGGACCGAACCGAGCCGACGGCGACAGTCCGTGCACCAGGTACCCGCGCGCCTCCCTGTGCGTGGGTCGCCAGGTCGACAGGTCCGAGTCACTGTCCAGCGCGCGCAGGGCCATGCTGTTCCCGCTGCTCTCGAACAGCAGGTTGATGGCCGTGGTGCGGCGCCCGGTGCCGGGTTCGCCGTCGAGGAAGAGCAGACGGGTGCCGAGCGTCTTCAAGGCCGCAGGGAAGCAGTCCGGCTTCGCGAACCCGGTCCGGGCGGCCAGGACCTCCGAGGTGGAGATGGGGCCGTCCTGGGCCTCCACCCGTTCGCCGTCACCCGGAGCAGCACCGGCGGCACCGTTCTCGACGCGCTGGCCCCCGTACACCGAACCGGTGTTGATGTTTCCGTTCGGCGCGAAGATGAAGGGACGACCGGTTCGCCAGACACCAGCGAACTCGTCGCCGAAGTCGTCGAAGTCGGGGTCGGGATCAGGCACCACCGGCGGGCCCTCGATGGCCGGGCGTTCGTCGGGGCTCACCGGTGGTGCTCGTTCTTGTCGCCACTGACGATGTCGCCCACATTGCCGTTGACCGTCCCGAACTTGACCCCCTCCACCCGGTCGCCGCCGTAGGAGCCACCCCGCACGTTGGTGACCTGCTGCCCGCCGTGCACCGTGCCGACGTTCATGTTGCTGCCGTCGCCCCGCTGGGTCACCACGGCCCTCGGCGCGCGCCGGCCCTGCGGCTGCCCCTCGGCCTTCCGTCCGGTCCGTCCCTCCTGCTCCGCCACCACGGTGTCGCCGAGGATCCTCCGGTCGTAGAGGTTCCCGGAGGGCGCGGGTACATAGAGCCACGCCCGCTGGTCGAAGCGCTTGCCCTCGACCGTCGCGGGCACCTCGATGAAGTGGTCGGGGTGGCGCCCGGTGAAGCCGCCGGCCACCGCGTCCTGGTAGCACCGGTCGGACAGGATGGCGGCGACGTGGGTGATGCTCTCGCTGGAGGCGGCCAGCATGGCCTTCACCGGGCGGGAGTCCAGCAGCCGGTGGGTGTCGTTGCGCGGGGTGCCATTGCCGTCGAACTCCTCGCCGCTGTCGGGGAGCGGGCCGATGTTGAGGCTGACCCGCAGTCGGATCCGCACCGCCCCTACCGAGTGGACGTTGAACTCCGTGAGCACCTCCTGGAGGGTGTTCAGCCAGGGATGGATCAGGAAGGGCATCCACGCCGGGTCGAACCCGAAGACGTACCCGTCGCCGGTGGAGTCGGGGAACCGCTGGTCCTTCCAGACCTCGGCCAGTCCGGCCCGGTCGAAGGACCACTGGAGCACCTCCGGCACGGCCTTGCTGATCACGCCGTGCTCGATCGCCGGGTATCCGGTGAAGTCCTTGGCGTCCACGGCGACGATGCCCCGGTACGGCGGGAGGTGGCGGCTGCGACTGTACGGCAGGGCGCTGGCCTCGGGCATCGGCTGGTCGAACTCCGTCATCTCTGCTCCTCGCGGTTTCCGTGCTGACCTTGCGCCACCCAGCTTGGCGACACAGCGTCGCGCCGTGTGCTCACTCAGTGCGGAAAGTGCGTGACGGGGATCACATCGAGGAGTCGAAGGGCCTGCGGCCCGTCAGTCGCGCGGCGCCGTGGCCGCGCGGCGGAGGGCGGTGAGGTCGTGGACGGCGATGGACTTGCGGCCGGCCTCGACCCGGTGGGCGGCCAGGGCCGTGAGGGCCGCGGTGACGGTGTTGCGGGAGACGCCGAGGTGCTGGGCCAGTTCGTCCCGGGTCAGGGCGAGGTCGATCCGGCGGCCGCGGGCCGGCGCCGTTCCGGCGGAGAGGTCGGCCAGCGCGAGCAGGGCGGCGGCCAGTCGCGGGACGACGTCGCCGCCGGTCCGGGCCAGGTCCGACTCCCGCAGCCGCCCCATGGCGTAGCGGACCATCACGGGGAACAGCTCGCGCTCGGCGACGAGGCGCAGGAAGACGTCCTTGGTGAGGACGGCGACCGTGCAGTCGGAGATCGCCTGGACGCTCGCCGAGCGGGCGCCGTCGTCCAGCACGGCGACCTCCCCGAGCAGTTCGCCCGGCCCCCGGAAGGCCAGCAGCCGGACGTTCCCGTCGCGCTCCCGTCGGCTCACCTTGGCCACTCCGGCCAGCAGGGCGAGGACGTGGGTGCCCGGTTCGCCCTGGCGCAGCAAGGTGGCGCCGATCGGGTGCCGGCGTTCGAAGGCCTCTGCCAGCAGGCCCGTCCAGGCCGGTTCGCCCATGAGGTGGCGCAGGGTGCGGCCCGACGGGTCCGGTGCGTGGCGCCCGTGATCGGTCATGCGACGACCCTAGGAGGCCCGGCGCTCCCCGCGGGCCGGAACAGGGGGTTCGGGGGCGGGGTGGCAGGCCCGGGGCGGGTTCTCGTCCGGGTGATTGGCGGGCGGTGGGTTGACTGGGCTCACCGCGCTAGCACGAACGCGTGGCGAGTTGGCGGGACTTGGCGCGGAAACCCTTCGCATGAGCGAATCCGGGACGGGACGGCCGCGCGCGGGCGGCGGGGCGAGAAGCCTGGTGGGAGGGCGGCGGCCACGGCCGGGTGCGACTGGTGTGCGAGATGTCGGAGTTGTCCGGCTGTTTGCGACAAGTCGGTTGCGGGACGGTATTTTTGACTTTCGGTCAGGATGTCCTGAACCTGGCTATGCTGCACCCCCACGCCTCCGGAGCCGGTCGCCGCCCGCTCCCCGTACTGTTCCGATCGTTTGAGGATTGCCGAATGCTTCGAGCTGGTTCGTCACCCACCAGACGGCGCCGCACGCCGCTGCTCGGCTGGCTGTTGCCGACGGCCGTGATGGCGGCTGCCGTGGCGGTCGCCGCGATGGTGGTGTCCGCCGGGGCCCGGGCCGAGTTGCTGTGGTGCGGCGCCACGGGCACCGTTCTGGTGGCCGTGGTCGCCGCCGAATCGTCCCGCCGAGGACGGGCGTTGAGCGAGTCGCGCGACCGGCACGCCCGGCAGCTGGAGGACGTGCAGCGCCGCCTGGCCGCGCAGGAGGACGAGCTGGACCGGCTCGCCCGGCGCGAGATGCGCAGGATCGTCGCCGGGGCCCGGTACGGGTATTCCTTCGACATCCTGACCGCCCCGCTGGAGGAGAGCGACGCCCCCGTCTCGCCGCGCTTCCGCCGCTCCCTGATCACGGTCGCCGAGGCCGTCGCCAGGGCGGTCGACGACGAGACCAGCCGGCGCGACTCGGCCGAGCGGGCCTTCGTCCACATCACCCGCCGGGTGCAGGCCATCATCCACCGGCAGGCCAAGGACCTGCGGGAGATGGAGGACCGGCACGGCAACGACCCGGCGGTCTTCGACGACCTGCTGCGGCTGGACCACGGCAACGCGCTGGCCGGTCGCATGGCCGACAGCATCGCCGTGCTCTCCGGCGCCCGGCCCGGCCGCCAGTGGAACAGGCCGATCGCGCTCTACAGCGTGCTGCGCGGCGGCATGTCCCGGATCCTGGAGTACCAGCGGGTGGACCTGCACCCGGTGGCCCAGATCTCGGTCATCGGCCCGGCCGTCGAACCCCTGATCCACGCCGTCGCCGAACTGCTGGACAACGCCACCCGCTACTCCCCGCCGCAGAGCCACGTGCACCTGAGCGCCTCGGAGGTGCAGACCGGAATC
>NZ_JBHUAF010000217.1:1385-14142 GCF_042789895.1 Kitasatospora sp. NPDC056783 | reverse complement strand
CCTCCGCGCTGTGCGGCCGTTCGCGTTCCTGGGTCCTGTCCGATCCGCCAGGACCGGCCGGACGGGGGCCTAGCCGTCCTGGCGGCGGTAGGCCCCGGCCCGGGCCGCCGCCTCGGTGGCTGCCGCGGCGCGGTCGGCGGCGGCCTCGTCCGGGGGCTCCCCGGTGGTGAGCATCCGGTAGTAGAGCGGCGCCGAGACGGCCCGGACGACCTCGAACCCGTCGGTGTCCGGCGGGAGTTCGCCGCGCTCGACGGCGGCGCGGGCGCACGGCGCCCACTCCTCGACCCGGCGCTGGTAGAAGTGGCGCAGCGCCTCGGCCGCGTCCGGGTCGCAGGTCGCCGCCATGATGACCGCGCGGAACAGCGCACCCTGCCGGGGGTCGGCCAGGGTGCGCTGGACGAGCCGGGCGTTGGCCCGCAGGTCCCCGGCGAGGGAGCCGCTGTCGGTGCGCGGCAGGGACTGCTCGGCCATGTCCGCGAGCAGGTCCGCGACCAGGGCGGTGGTGCTGCCCCAGCGGCGGTAGACGGTGGTGCGGCCGACCTCGGCCCGCTGGGCGATGTCGGCGAGGTCGAGGCCGGCGAAGCCGTGCTCGACCAGGGCGTCCTCGGCGGCGCGCAGCACGGCGGTGCGCACCCGGGCGGTCCGGCCGCCGGGGCGGACCGTGCCGGGCGTGGCGGTCTCGGTGGCGGCGGTCTCGGTGGCGCCGGGTTCGGGCGGGGACGGCTCGGGGCGGGAGGGCTCGACGACCATTAACGGGATTCCTGTTCCATTAGCCGAGAGGAGTCTGCTAGGTTCAAGGCATCTTAACGGAACGTGAGTCCCATTAGGGGCTTCGAGGGGAGAACCGTCATGACCACCACCGACATGGAGTACCGCAGGCTCGGCGCGTCCGGCCTCACGGTGCCCGCGCTCAGCCTCGGCACCGGCACCTTCGGCGGACGCGGCCCGCTGTTCGGGGCCTGGGGCACCGCCGACGAACAGGAGGCCCGCCGCCTGCTCGACATCGCCATCGACGCCGGAGTCACCCTCTTCGACACCGCCGACGTCTACTCCGACGGCGCCTCCGAAGAGGTGCTCGGCCAGGCGCTCAAGGGCCGCCGCGACCAGGTGCTGATCTCCACCAAGGCCGGACTGCCCACCGGCGAGGGGCCGCAGGACGCCGGCACCTCCCGCGCCCGGCTGGTCCGGTCCGTGGACGACGCGCTGCGCCGCCTCGGCACCGACTACCTGGACCTGTTCCAGCTGCACGCCTACGACGCGAGCACCCCGATCGAGGAAGTGCTCGCCACCCTGGAGGACCTGGTCCGGGCCGGCAAGATCCGCTACACCGGCGTCTCCAACTTCTCCGGCTGGCAGCTGATGAAGTCCCTCGCCCTCGCCGACCGGCACGGCCGCCCCCGCTACGCCGCCCACCAGGTCTACTACTCGCTCGTCGGCCGCGACTACGAGTGGGAGCTGATGCCGCTCGCCGAGGAGGAGGGCGTCGGCGCCCTGGTCTGGAGCCCGCTCGGCTGGGGCCGGCTCACCGGGAAGATCCGCCGCGGGCAGCCGCTCCCGGACGGCAGCCGGCTGCACGACACCGCCGACTACGGTCCGCCGGTGGAGGAGGAGCTGCTGTACCGGGTGGTCGACGCGCTGGAGGAGACCGCCGCCGAGACCGGCCGCACCGTCCCCCAGGTGGCGATCAACTGGCTGCTGCGCCGCCCGACCGTCTCCTCGGTCATCATCGGCGCCCGCAACGAGGAGCAGCTGCGCCAGAACCTCGGCGCGGTCGGCTGGTCCCTGACGGAGGAGCAGGTGGCCCGGCTGGACGCGGCCAGTGCCCGCACCGCGCCGTACCCGTACTTCCCCTACCGCCGGCAGGAGGCCTTCGCCCGGCTCAACCCGCCGCTCGCGGGCTGACGCGCCTCGGGGTCAGGACCCGGCGGTCACGGCCCGGGCGGTCGCCAGCATGGCGTCGTTGCCGGCCTTGGCGGCGGTGAGCTCCGTCTGGTGCAGGCGGATCAGCTCGTTCTCGTAGGCGGTCTCGACGGTGAACCGGACCCCGACCACGTTGGTCCGCTCCTTGCACTGGACGTCCGCGGTGGCGGTGGCGATCTCCTCGGCGGACGGCGTGGTGCTCGCCCCCCACCGGGGGTCCTTCAAGGCGTCGTCGGGCGTGGCGTAGGTGTGACCGCGCTCCGCCATGCAGCGCGACCAGTCCTGGAAGACGGCCTTGACCCGGGGGTCCGCGCCCGAGCGTTCGAACCCCTCGTAGTTGATGCTCACCGCGACCTTGGCGTCCCGGCCGGTGCCGCCGTGAGCGATCAGTTCCTGCTGCGCGGCACTGATGCACCCGCCGGGCGGCAGCGCCTTCCCCCGGAAGGGGGAGGGCGACCCTGAGTCGGGCTTCCCGTTCGGCCCGAGGCCGCTGCCGAGCGCGGTGATGATGTCGGCACTCAGCGAGGGCTCACTGCCGGGCTTCTTCCCGCCCGACGGATCGGGCGAGTGGTAGCCGTTCACGGAGACGTCGGCGAGTTCGACCGGGTCGTACCGGTGGGTGGTCTGGGTCTCGGACGAGGTTCCGCCGGGCGGATGCGTGTAGTCCAGGCCGAAGCCCCGGACGCAACGGGTGACCAGCGCGGTCTGCGCGGCGTCGTACTGCCGGAGGTCCTCTCGGCTCAACAGGTAGGCCTCGATCGGCAGCGTCCTGTCGGCCACTTGGCTCAGCCGGGGGACGTCCCCGATCGGCGGTGGGGCCATCGGGCTGAGGGAGGCGGAGGAGGCGGCGGGGGCGGAAGGAGGGGCCGGGGCGGCGGCGCGGCCGGAAGCGCAGCCCGCCGCGAGGACCAGGGGGATCAGCAGCAAGGCCGGCCGGGAACGGCGGCGGGTGGACGTCATGGCGGGGCTCCTCGGGACCGGCTCATGGTCGTGCGGTGGGTCGGTGACGGCCGGACGGGCGCCGGACCCCCGGTGGGGCGGGGGTCCGGCACTCGGTCAGGGCTAGTGCGCGGGCTCCCAGCTCTGCGAGTGGTTGTTGTTGCGCATGTTGACGCTGCCGCCGTTCCACCCCACCGAGCCCAGGTTCTCCGAGGTGTTGCGGATGATGAGCTGGTACGGCCCGCTGTTGCGGACGCTGTACTCGCGGTACCACACGCGGAGGTGGTTGGTGTAGCTCATGTTCCTCACGGACGCGGCGTTGTTCATCACGGGCTGGCCGTTGCCCGCCCCGCCGCCGCCGAAGTTGCCGTCGTAGTTGCCCTCCTCGCTCTTGCCGAAGAAGGCTCCCTGATTGTCGGGGCTGTAGTACACGCAGGCGTCGCCAATGGCGCAGCCGCCGCTGCTCGCCATGGCCGGGGCGGCGGCGCCGAGGAGCACGGTGCCGAGGGTGGCCGCGGCCAGGGCGGCGGCTGCCAGCTTCTTCTTCATCCCACTGCCTCTCGTTCGGTGAACCGGACGTTCTCCGGTGCCCTTGAGTCTGGTGGGATTCGCGAGGGGGGCCTATCCGTTTCCGTCCGCTGTCGTGCGCCGGAAACGGATAGCGGTCCGCGGCCGGCGCGGCTATGGGAAGCACCGCGTGGGCCCCGGCCCGGGAGATGTCCGGGCCGGGGCCGAACCGGCTGCTGCGGGGGCGGCGGTCGTTCCCGCGCCGGTGGCTGAGCGGTCGTCAGGCCTGCCGCGCGTGCCAGGCGGCGAGCAGTTCGGCCTCGCGCTCGGGGGTGAGGGTGTCCGGCTGGGGTTCGAACGGCCGGATGTCGCGAGCGGTTTCGGCCACCGGGCGCAGGAGGAGGCCGGTGGCGAGGGCGGCGGCCGGGTCGGCGGTGCTGGTGGCGCGGGTGTGGGGGTCGGCGGGCCAGAGCGGGAGCGCGCGCTCCGGGACGCCGGCGGCGCGCAGGAACTCCTCGTCGACCCAGGTGAGGGTGGTGCCGGGCGGGGCGACCGCCGAGGCGACGGCGTCGAGCAGGTCGCCCAGGCCGAACGGCGGTGGGGTGGCCGCGTGGTAGGCGCCGGAGGCGCCCCGCTCCAGCAGGGCGAGCATCCAGGCGGCGAGGTCGCGGACGTCGACCACCTGGAGTGGCGCGTCCGGCCGGCCGGGGGCGAGCACCTCGCCGCCGCGGGCGAGGCGCCGTACCCAGTGGTCGAAGCGGTGGGTGTAGTCCCGGGGGCCGATCACGTACGTCGGGCGCACCAGCAGCGTCTCCGGGCCGAAGGCCTGCCGGGCGGCGCGTTCGCACTGAACCTTGAGGGTGCCGTAGGTGTCGACGGTGACCTCCTCGGCCTCCGGGCCGTCGGCCGGCAGCAGCGGGGAGTCCTCGGTGTAGCCGGGGGCGGCCGGGACGTCGTACACCGAGAGGGAGGAGACCAGCAGGTAGCGGCCGGCCCTGCCGGGGTCGAGGGCGGCTGACAACTCCCGCACCTGGCGCGGGAAGTAGGCGCAGAGATCGACGGTGGCGTCCCAGTCGCGGCCGTGCAGCGCGGACAGGTCGGCGTCCCGGTCGGCGATCAGGTGGGTGGCGCCCGGGAGTTGTCCGGCGCCCGAGCGGCCGCGGTGCAACACCGTGACCTCGTGTCCGGCGGCGAGTGCCGCCTCGGCGAAATGGAGGCCGATGAACCGGGTGCCGCCGATGACCAGAATGCGCATCCCGCCATCCTGCCAGTGCGTCCCGCGGCCGGTGTCACCGGGTGGCCCGCTGTGGCACAAGTTGTCGGTGGGGTGGGCGAGTCGGGCCGGGTGTGCATGCCCGGTGCGGGAACCGCGTTCGACCGTCGGCGGGGTGTTCGGCGCTGGTCGGAGGCGGTCTGCCGGGTAGGTGCTGGTCAGCCGACGGCGGGCGCGGCGGGACAGGGGCCGGAACGGTCTCGTAACTCCTGATGTTCCGTCAAAGTTCCTGGTTTCCTGGCGAACTTGTGTGAAGGCCCTTTAAGCTCCCGTTAACAATGGCGGCTTTTCGCCACTCACGAACTCCCTCACGAGGTCGGGCGGAAGGCCCAACTGACAAATGAGAGCAGGGATGACGACGACTAGTGAACGAACGGCCGGTGTCGCGCGCGGCCCGGGCCGTCGACGACAGCGTGGGCTGGGCCGCACCGCGGGCGGTGCGGCGGCCCTGGCCGTCGCGCTCGGCGCCTCCTCGCTGGTGGCGGCGCCTTCGGCCTTCCCGGCCGCCGGCGACGGCACGGTGACGGTCCGGGTGATCCGGGCCGTGGACACCGACGGGCTGTGGTCGCCCACGCTGGAACACGGCATGGCGGGCGTGCGGGTGACGCTCACCGACGCCGCCGGGGTCGGCGTCGAGGGCACCACGGCGGCCGACGGCCTGCTGACGCTGTCGCCGGCCGGCAGCAAGCTGACCGGCGGCAAGTACCGCGTCCAGGTGGTGAATCCGAAGCCGGGCGTGCTCTACCCGGCCTTCGCCTCGCGCCAGGGCCTGGACGGCGCGCCGAACCGGCTGAGCTCCAACGAGGAGTTCGTCGACCTCTCCGGCGGCAAGTCGGTCGAGCTCACCACGGGGCTCTGGAGCCCCGGCGACTACTGCCAGAAGAACGCGCCGCTGGTGTCGACCTGTCAGAACCCGCCCGCGGAGGGCGACGCCCAGCACACGCTGCTGTCGTTCCCGTACAACTCCCGTGGTACGGCGGGCGCCGGCGTCGCGGTGACCGACCTGGCCACGGCCGGGCAGACCGGCAACCTGTACGGCATCGCCTGGAACAGGGCCGACCGGCGGGTGTTCTCCGCCGCCCAGGCCAAGCGGAGCACCGCGTACGGCCCCGGTGGCCCCGGCGGGATCTACGTCACCGACGTGGACCAGAAGAAGACCTCGCTGTTCACCACCGTCCCGGACGCGGGCACCACCCCGCACACCGCGGGCAACGACGACGCCTTCCTGGCCCCGGTGGGCAAGGAGAGCCTCGGCGGCATCAAGGTCACCGACGACGGCAAGGACCTCTTCGTCGTCAACCTGCACGACCGCAAGCTCTACCGCTACAACGCCACCGTGGCGACGGCGTCCGCGCCCAAGGCCGCCTACGACATCCCGAACCCGGGCTGCCCGGCGCCGGGGGACTGGCGTCCGTACGGCCTCGGCATCCAGGACGGCGTCGGCTTCCTCGGCGGCGTCTGCTCGGGCGAGTCCACCGGCAAGGCCTCGGACCTGCGCGCCGTGGTGCTGCCGTTCGACCTGTCCACCGGCGAGTTCAAGGCGGCCGTGCTGAACCAGCCGCTCGACTACCCGCGCGGCACCACGGTCGGCGGGCCGTGCCCGGGCACCGGCTGGTTCCCGTGGCAGGACACCTTCCCGACCAGCCAGAACGGCCAGGCCTGCGGGGACAACTACATGGCCAACCCCGAGCCCGAGGTGGCCGAGATCGCCTTCGAGACCGACGGCTCGATGCTGCTCGCCTTCCGGGACCGCTTCGGCGACCAGTCGGCGGCCAGCCCGACGGGCAACGTGGTGGCCAAGGTCCTGCCCGGCGGTGACCTCCTCAAGGCCTGCCCGGAGAACGGCACGTACGTGCTGGACACCAACCTGGGCTGCGGGTCCAAGGCCCGGGGGCAGCGGTTCTTCGACAACGCCCGGATCGGCCACAACAACCCCGCCAACGCGGGCATGGCGTTCTCGAAGGCCGAGGACTCCATCGTGGTCTCGGGCTACGACAGCGACAGCCGGGCCTACGGCTACGGCAGCGCCTTCCAGAAGCGCGACGGCAAGGCGGACGGCGGCGTGCGGCTGAACACCGCCCCGGGCGCCCCGCCGTTCGGCAAGGGCGCCGCGATGGGCGACCTGGAGGTCCTCTGCGACCAGGCCCCGCTCCAGATCGGCAACCGGGTCTGGTACGACCCCGAGCGCAGCGGCCTCCAACTGCCCGGCCAGAAGCCGGTTCCGGGGGCCACGGTCCACCTGTACGACGAGTCCGGGAAGCTCGTCGGCACCACCACGACGACCGAGCGCGGCGAGTACTACTTCGACGACAGCGACGTCGACGGCGGCCTCAAGCCGCGGACCAAGTACACGATCAGGCTGGACAACCCGGCGGACTACGCCAAGGGAGGCCCCCTCTTCCAGTGGGTGCCGACCGCGCACGACGTCGGTGACAACCACTTCATCGACTCCAAGGGCATCGTCCCGGAGGGCGGCAAGTACCCCGAGCGGGCACTGACCACCGGTGGCCCCGGCGAGGACGACCACACCTACGACTTCGGTTTCAGCCAGCAGGAGGGCGCGCTGCGCCTGGTCAAGCACGACCAGGACGGCAAGCCGCTGGCCGGTGCCAAGTTCCAGCTGTGGCACGAGACCAACGGGACCGACGGGCTCCAGCCGACCGGCGACAAGCCCGACACCAAGGTCGGTGAGCCCTGCGTGACCGGGGCCGACGGCATCTGCCAGGGCCGGGGCGTGCCCGGGGAGTACTACTGGCAGGAGGTGAGCCCGCCGGACGGCTACCAGGCGCCGGAGGTCACCGTCTTCGGGCCGCTGAAGCTGACCTCGGAGAACCTCGACAAGGGCGTGGAGGTGACGGCTGTCAACAAGCTGATCCCCACCCCGACGCCGACTCCGACCCCGACCGAGACGCCGGCCCCGGCGCCGACGTCGGCCGCTCCGGTGCCGCCGGCCCCGGTTCCTCCGGCGTCCGGGCACCTGCCCAACACCGGTGCGGGCGAAGGGATGCCGATCGCCCTGACGAGTGCGGCGGCGGCGATCGCCCTCGGTTCGGCGCTGGTGCTGGTGGTCCGTAGGCGCAAGGCCGCCCTGCGCGGCTAGCACCGGGCGGGCGATTTCGCAGGTGGGCCCGGTGCCGGGAGACCGGTACCGGGCCCTGATCGGGCGGGTTCGCGGGACCACGGGTCCCCGGGCCCGCCCGACTGTCATGATCGACCGAACGGTCATGACCGACCGAACCGTCATGACCGACCGAGGCAAGGAGCAGGCTGCATGCCCCGCAAGACGACGGCCGACGGCCGCGGCCCCCGGCGGGCCGGCTGGCTCAAGGCGCTGATCGCGATCGTGGTGTGCGGCACCGCGGCGGGCGGCCTGGCCGTCTACCGCTCGGTCTCCGACGAGGCCACCGAGCGCCCGGTCACCACGGACGAGGCGGGCCGGCTGGCCCTGTCCAGGCTGAACCTGTACCAGGCGAGCCCGGTGGCGGTGACGCTCACGGCCGACGAGGGCGGGGGCGTCAGCATCCGGGTCGACGGGATCGTCGACTACCGCAACCACCGGGGCGTGGGCCGCTACCGGAGCACCGGCGCGAACGGACCGCTGGACCACGGCCTGATCGTCTGGGACACCGGCGGCCTCGGGCTGGCCCCCGATCAGGACGGCGCCGCTGCCGGCACCCCCGCCCCCGTCGCCAGCGACGCCCCGGCCTGGCAGCAGGCCGAGCACATCCCGCGCCAGGGCTGGTCGCCGCGCGGCTACACGGCGGACCCGCTGGACGCCGGGCTGAACCTGCTGGTGCAGCTCGGCGCGGACCGCCCCGACAACCCGCTGCTGCTCGCCCAGTCCGGGGCCCGCCGGCTGGGCCGGGACCGGATCGAGGGCCGGAGCTACGACCGTTTCGCAGGCCCGCGCGCCCAGGGCTCCGCGCCCGACGGCGCCCGCTCGCCGCTGACCTACTGGGTCGACGGGGACGGCGGGCTGCGCCGGGTGACGATGCGGATGACGGGCCTCGGCACCCCGACCACGATCGACGTCACCGGACGGCAGCCGGACGCCACGGTGCCCGAAGCCCCGTGGCTCGCGGGCTGACCCGGCGCGGCGGGAACTCCGCAGGACAACGCGGTCAGCCGTACAAAAATCGTTGGTGAGGCGGCAATGGCTTCATCATCTTCCGTTCACCCGGACCAGGCTGCCAGCATCGGCGCACCGTCACCGCCCGAGGGAGTAGCCGATGAACCGCCCCCGTTCCCTTCGCTGTCTGGCCGCGCTGTCCCTGGTCGTGCTGGCCGCCACCGCCTGCGGGCGCTCCGACCAGGGCGGCGCCCCGGCCGCCGGCGGCGCGCAGGCCGCGCAGAACGCCGGCAAGAGCGCCGTCGAACTGCTCCCGGCCAAGACCAAGCAGAGCGGCGTGCTCAGAGTGGCCACCTCCGTCGGCTACCCGCCGATGGAGATGTACAAGACCGGGACCACCGAGCTGACCGGGGTCGACCCGGACCTCGCCGCCGCCATCGCCGGGAAGCTCGGCCTGAAGCTGGAGCTCTCCAACTCCTCCTTCGACGGCCTGATCCCCGGTCTCCAGGCCGGCCGCTACGACCTGGTGATGTCCTCCATGACGGACAGCGCGCAGCGCCGCCAGGCCGTCGACTTCGTCGACTACTTCCGCACCGGCGGCGTGGTGATGACGAAGAAGGGCAACCCCGAGGGCATCAGGTCCCTGGAGGACCTCTGCGGCAAGAAGGTGGTCCTCGCCAAGGGCAGCTCCAACCTGGAGATCGGCGAGCAGCAGAACAGCAAGTGCGAGACCAAGATGGCGATCTCGCAGAGCGAGGACGCCCCGACCGGGCTGCTCCAGCTGGACAGCGACCGGGCGGTGGCCACCATCGTGGACTACCCGGTGGCGCAGATGTTCGTGCGGAACAGCGGCTCCTACGAGGTGCTGCCGGAGCAGTACGGGACGGCGCCGTGGGGCATCGCGGTGGCGAAGAAGGACTCCGGGCTGCGCGACGCGGTGCAGAAGGCGCTCCAGGAACTGATCGACGGCGGCGAGTACCGCAAGGTCCTGGACGCCTACCAGGTCGGCGGCAGCGCGGTGGAGCGCGCCACCGTCAACGCGGCGCAGTGAGAACGGCCGGCACCGACGAGATGAGCACCGACATGAGAGACCCCGCGATGCCCGCCCCGGCCGGCCGGACCGCCTCCGCCGCGGGCACCCCCGACGACGACCTGGCCTTCGAGGTGACCGGCCGGCCCCGCCCGGCGCGTTGGTTCGCCGTGCTGGCGGCCGCCTTCGGCGCCGTCTGGCTCGCCTGGACCGTCATCGTCAACCCCAACCTGCACTGGGACATCGTCGCCAAGTACCAGTTCGACGGCGTGATCCTGGAAGGGCTCTGGGTGACCGTCCAGCTCACCCTGATCTCCCAGGTGGTGGGCATCGTCATCGGCGTGGTCATCGCGGTGATGCAGCTGTCCGACAGCCCGGTGCTGCGGACCACCGCCGGGGCGTACACCTGGTTCTTCCGCGGCACCCCGCTGCTGGTCCAGCTGATCTTCTGGTTCAACCTGGCGCTGCTCTTCCCGGAGATCAGCATCGGCATCCCGTTCGACGGGCCCAAGCTGATCAGCTGGCAGTCCAACACCCTGATCACCGGCTTCGTGGCGGCGCTGCTCGGCCTGTCGATCAACGAGGGCGCCTACATGTCCGAGATCGTCCGGGCCGGAATCCAGAGCGTGGACCCGGGGCAGCGCGAGGCCGGCGCCTCGCTGGGCATGTCCAACCGGCAGATCCTCACCCGGGTGGTGCTGCCGCAGGCGATGCGGGTGATCATCCCGCCGTTCGGCAACCAGTTCATCTCGATGCTGAAGACCACCTCGCTGGTCTCGGTGATCGCCGGCGCCGACCTGATGACGGTCTCGCAGCACCTCTACCTCGCCAACTTCGAGGTGATCGCGCTGCTGATCGTGGCCTCGCTCTGGTACCTGGTGCTGACCACCATCGCGAGCGTCGCCCAGCACGCGGTGGAGCGGAGGTTCAACCCGGCCGGCGCCCCGCCGGCGCTGCACCGCCGGGTGCTGGCGAACCTGCGGCCCGGGCGCGGCGGAGCGGAGAAGCGCGTGAAGAAGAAGGGGGAGGGCAAGTGACGACGACCGACCTGGAGAAGCCGGCCACCGAGGTGGTCCTGTCGGCCCGCAAGGTGCGCAAGCGCTTCGGGGACCTGGAGGTGCTGCGCGGCATCGACCTGGAGGTCCGGGCGGGGGAGGTGCTCTGCGTGATCGGGCCCTCCGGCTCCGGCAAGTCCACGCTGCTGCGCTGCTTCAACCACCTGGAGAAGATCGACGCCGGGCGGATCGAGGTGGACGGCGAGCTCGTCGGCTACGAGCCGCACGGCACCGACGGCGGCAAGCTGCGCGAGCGCCGGCCGCGCGACATCCGCCACCAGCGCGAGCGGATCGGCATGGTCTTCCAGCGCTTCCACCTCTTCCCGCACCGCACCGCGCTGCAGAACGTGATGGAGGGCCCCACGGCGGTCAAGGGCCGCCCGCGCGCGCAGGCCGAGCGCCAGGCCCGCGAACTGCTCGCCCGGGTCGGCCTGGCCGACCGCGCCGACCACTACCCGGCCCAGCTCTCCGGCGGCCAGCAGCAGCGGGTGGCGATCGCCCGGGCGCTGGCCATGGAACCGACCCTGATGCTCTTCGACGAGCCGACCTCCGCGCTCGACCCGGAGCTGGTCGGCGAGGTGCTCGGCGTGATGCGCGACCTCGCCCGCAGCGGCATGACGATGATCGTCGTCACCCACGAGATGGGCTTCGCCCGCGAGGTGGCCGACCGGGTCGTCTTCATGGACCAGGGCGCCGTCGTGGAGGCCGGCGACCCGGCCGACCTGTTCACCGCCCCGCGGCACGACCGCACCCGGGCCTTCCTCTCGACGGTGCTCTGATGGGAGCGGACGTGACCTCGACCCCGGTCGACCTGCTGCTGCGCGGCGCCACCCTGGTGGACGGCACCGGGGCGCCCGCCCGCCCGGCCGACCTCGCCGTCGCGGACGGCCGGGTCACCGTGCTGCCGCCCGGCAGCGCGGTGGCCGCGGCCGAGACCCTGGACGTCACCGGACGGGTCGTCACCCCGGGCTTCATCGACGTCCACACCCACTCGGACGCGCTCGCCGCCCCGCTGCGCGGCGGCACCCACGCCGACGGCGACGACCTGGACGGACTGCGGCTGGCCCCGCTGCTCCAGGGCGTCACCACCGAGATCAGCGGCAACTGCGGGATCAGCCTGTTCCCCGGGCTGCCCGCCCGGCTGCCCGACCTGGCCGAGCACCTGCGGGTCTCCTTCGGCCTCGGCCCGGTGCGGCCCGCCGAGGACTTCGACGCCTTCGCCGCCGGCCAGCGGCCCGAACTGCGCCGCAACCACATCACCTCGCTGGTCGGCCACGGCACGCTGCGCGCCGGCGTGATGGGCTTCGAGGACCGCCCGCCCACCCCCGAGGAGCTGGCCGCCATGTGCGAGCTGCTCGACCGGGCGCTGACCCAGGGCGCGGCCGGGCTCTCCACCGGGCTGATCTACCCGCCCGGCGTCTACGCGGACACCGAGGAGATCGTCGCCCTGGCCAAGGTCGCGGCACGGCACGGCAAGCCGTACGTGACCCATCTGCGCGACGAGATGTCCCAGGTGGAGAAGGCCCTGGAGGAGGCGCTGGAGATCGCGGTGCGCTCCGGCGCCCCGCTCCAGGTCTCCCACCACAAGACCGCCGGCCGGCACGCCTGGGGCGCCACCCTGCGCACCCTGCCGCGCCTGGAGCAGGCCCGCGCCGACGGCGTGGACGTGCTCTGCGACGTCTACCCGTACACCGCCGGCAGCACCGTGCTGCACGCGATGCTGCCGCCGTGGACCAGCGAGGGCGGCCCGGCCGCGCTGCTCGAACGGCTGCGCGCCAAGGAGGTGCGGGACCGCGTCCGGGCGGACATCGCGAACGGCGTCGGGGGCTGGGAGAACACCGTCGGCAACGGCGGCTGGGACCTCATCTCGGTGGCCGCCGCCCCGGCCCGCCGCGCGGTCGAGGGCCGCCGGATCGCCGACCTGGCGGCCGAGCGCGAGCCGGGCCGGAGAGGTGGTGCGGGTC
>NZ_JBHUAF010000217.1:0-1375 GCF_042789895.1 Kitasatospora sp. NPDC056783 | reverse complement strand
CGGCGCGGACCCGGTGGACTACGTCTGCGATCTGCTGCTGGAGGCGCAGGGCGAGGTGACCATCATCAGCCACTCGATGCGCGAGGACGACGTCCGCCGGGTGCTGGCCAGCCCGCTGTCCATGATCGGCTCGGACGGCGTGCCCAAACCCGGTCGCCCGCACCCCCGTTGGGCGGGCAGCTTCGCCCGGGTGCTCGGCCACTACGGCCGCGAGCAGGGCCTGCTGCCGCTGGAGCTCGCGGTGCACAAGATGACCGGCCTGCCCGCCGGGCGGTTCCGGCTGGCCGGGCGCGGGGTGGTCCGGGACGGCGCCGTCGCGGACCTGGTGGTGCTCGACCCGGCGACCGTCCTGGACGGCGCGACCTTCGAGCGGCCGCTGCTGCCGCCGGCCGGCGTGCAGACCGTCGTGGTGGCCGGGCGGATCGCGGTGCGCGACGGCCGGCCGACCGCGAGCCGGGCCGGAGAGGTGGTGCGGGTCCGATGAGTCTCGCCCAGGTGGCGGCCGCCGCGCGCAGCTCGGCGGCGCTCCCGCTGACCCTGTCCGTCGCGGCCATCGACGTGGACGCCGAGGGCGCGGGAGCGTCGGTCGGGGTGGACGACACCGTCGTGCTGCCCGTCGCCAGCGCCGCCAAGCTGCTGCTGCTGGCCGAGGTCGCCCGGCGGCTGGACGGCGGGGAGCTGGCGGCCGGGCAGCCGGTGGAGATCCTCCCCGAGGACGTCACCGGCGGCACCGGCCTGCTCGCCCGGCTCAGCCGCCCCGGCTGGACGGTCGAGGACCTGGCCTGGCTGACCGCCGCGGTCAGCGACAACACCGCCACCAACGCGCTGCTGCGCCTGGTCGGGCTGCCCGCCACCGAGCGGCTGGCGCGCGACCTCGGGCTGGAGCACCTCACCCTGCACGACCGGGTGCGCGACGAACGCGGGCCGGACGTCCCGCCGGTCTTCGCCACCGGCACCGCCCGCGGCCTGGCCCGCCTGGTGGCCCTCGCGGTCCGCGGCACCATGGCCGGCCCGGCCGCCTCGGCCCGACTGCTCGGCTGGATGCGCGCCAACACCGACCACGGGCTGGTCCCCGCGCTGATCGACCACGATCCGTACGCGCCCGGCTTCCCCGAGCCGCTGCCCGGCCGGCTGCTGGTGGCCGACAAGACCGGTACGGACACCGGCGTGCGGGCCGACGCGGGCGTCATCGTCGGCGCCCGGCGGGTGGCCTACGCGGTCATCGCGCACTGGGACGTGGCGCTCGGGCCCAGCACGGAGCGGGCCGCCGTGCACGCCATCCGGGACGTCGGCCGCGCCCTCGCGGCCTGGGCCCAGCGGCGGCCCTGAGCCGGCCGTCCACGAGCGGCGCAGGCGCGGAGACAGAGCTGAGGCT
>NZ_JBHUAF010000216.1:0-14150 GCF_042789895.1 Kitasatospora sp. NPDC056783 | reverse complement strand
GTGCGGGCCCCCGCTCATGCCGCCGTACGGCCGGGGCGGCGCACTCCTTTCCGACGGCCGACCAGCCCGCAGCGCGGGCTGTTGACCGACGGACGGAGATCCCGTGACCACCCCTGCCCGCTCACCGCGCGACCGCGGCCCCCGCAGCACCGACCAGACCCGCCGCGACGGCCAGTCCGGCCGCGACGGCCAGACCCGCCGGGACGGCCAGTCCGGCCGCACCGCGGGCGGCGACCGCACGCGCAAGCCCCGGGGCCGCTCCGGCGCCCCCAAGCAGAACCGGCCCGCCGCCGTCCCCGAGGCCACCGACTTCACCGTGGTCCAGGGCACCCCGCCCCGGCCCCCGGCGGCCTCCTTCGCCGAGCTGGAGCTCCCCAAGGGGATCCTCTCCGCGCTCGGCCGCGAGGGCGTCACCGAGCCGTTCCCGATCCAGGCGGCCACGCTGCCCGACTCGATCGCCGGGCGCGACGTCCTCGGCCGCGGTCGCACCGGCTCCGGCAAGACCCTGGCCTTCGGCCTGCCGCTGCTCGCCCGCACCGCCGGCCGCCGCGCCGACGCCCGGTACCCGCTGGCGCTCGTCCTGGTGCCCACCCGCGAGCTGGCCCAGCAGGTCACCGACGCGCTCACCCCGTACGCCACCGCCGTCAACCTGCGGATCACCACCGTCGTCGGCGGCATGTCGATCAACCGGCAGGCCAACGCGGTGCGCCGCGGCACCGAGGTCCTGGTGGCCACCCCGGGCCGGCTGGACGACCTGATCGGGCGCGGTGACGTCAACCTCTCCGACGTCGCGATCACGGTCCTCGACGAGGCCGACCAGATGGCCGACATGGGCTTCCTGCCGCAGGTCAGCAAGCTGCTGGAGCAGGTCGCCGAGGGCGGGCAGCGGATGCTGTTCTCCGCCACCCTGGACCGCAACGTCGACCGGCTGGTCAAGCGCTTCCTGACCGACCCGGTGACCCACTCGGTCGACCCCTCGGCCGGCGCGGTCACCACCATGGACCACCACGTCCTCCAGCTGGACCCGACCGACAAGGCCTCCGCCACCGCGCACATCGCCTCCCGCGACGGCCGCGTGATCATGTTCGTGCACACCAAGCACGGCGCCGACCGGCTGGCCAAGCAGCTGCTCGCCAACGGCGTGAAGGCCGCCGCCCTGCACGGCGGCAAGTCGCAGCCGCAGCGCAACCGGGTCCTGGACCAGTTCCGGGACGGCCACGTCACCGCGCTGATCGCCACCAACGTCGCCGCGCGCGGCATCCACATCGACGGCCTGGACCTGGTCGTCAACGTCGACCCGCCGGTCGACCACAAGGACTACCTGCACCGCGGCGGCCGCACCGCCCGGGCCGGCGAGTCCGGCACGGTCGTCACCCTGGTGCTGCCCGAGCAGCGCCGCGAGGTCAACCGGCTGATGACGGTGACCGGCATCCGCCCGACCGTCACCAAGATCCGCCCGGGCGACGCCGAACTGGCCCGGATCACCGGCGCCCGCACCCCGAGCGGCGTCCCGGTGACGCTGGCCGTGCCGGTCACCGCCGAGCAGGCCGCCGCCGCGGCCGGCGCCGGCGCCGACAAGCCCGCCAAGTCCGGTGCCCCGCGCCGCCGGTCCGGCAAGCGTTCCGGGCTGCCCACCGACGTCGACATGAACGGCAACCCGCGCCGGCCCCGCCCCAAGCAGCGGATGGGCGCCGCCGCCCAGAACGGCGAGCGCCCGCAGGCGGCCGGCTTCATCGGCCGCTCCGCCGGCCGGGCCAAGCCCGGCAGCGGCAGCAAGTCCGGCTCCAACTACGGGTCGGGCCGCCAGCGCCGCAAGTTCGACTGATCCCCCGGTCCGGCCTCCGACGGGCCCCGCGCCACCCTCGCAGCAGGGAGGCACGGGGCCCGTCCGGCGTTCCGGGGTGGGCGCAGTACGGCCGTCGAGGCCGGGGCAGAGCGATGTTGGCACGATACAATGCTATGTACATCACCAACATCGATCGACGGAGGTGCCGGATGTCCGTGACGCAGATCGACATCGATGAAGAGGCCCTGGAAAGGGCGATGGCCCTCGCCGGGGTTCGGACCAAGAAGGACGCCGTCAATCTCGCGCTCCGCTTCTACGCCGAACAGCAGGACCGGGCGGCACGTCTCAGCAGGCACTTCGAGCGAGCCAAGGACTGGGAGGCCGTCGAGCGCGCCGAGCGGCTGCACCGGACGGAGAAGGATGCTCGGTGATCTATCTCATCGACACCTCGGCTCTGGTCCGGCTGTTGCGTGAGCCGAAGCTCCAGGCCAACTGGTTCGACGCGATCGCCGCGGGATCGGTCGCGTCGTGCTACCCACAGCGCGCCGAATTCCTCTACACGGCGCGCGACGGCCGGGAGTACGACGAGATCGCCGAGATGTTCGCCGAGTTCTACCCGGATGTGTCGGTACCGAAGGGCGCGGGACGCTGGATCGATTCGGTGCAACGCCGGATGGCGGTCGCCGGGCAGCACCGCAGTGCTTCCGCGATGGACCTCGTGATCGCCGCGACGGCCGCGCACCACGGGCTCACCGTCCTCCACGACGACGCGGATTACCGCACGGTGGCCCGCCACGCCGCCAACCTCAGCGAGCATCGCGTGATGGATCACGGCTGAGGCGTCCTGAGGGCTCAGGCGGTCAGTGCCCGGGTGGTTCGGGCGGCGTGGGCGGCCTCGTCGTGGCGGCGCAGCAGGAGGGCCGCCACCTCGGGGGCCGGGCCGAGGACGTCCGCGATCGTGTCGGCGCCCTCGGCGGCGGCCGTGATGCGGTCCGGCAGCAGGCCCGGGGCGAGCAGGTAGGGCGCGACGGCGGTGTGTGCGGCGCCGGCGGACCGGAGGGCGGCGAGGGCGTCGGGGACGCGCGGGCCGGCGGCGGAGGCGTCGCCCCCGGCGCCGGGGCCCCCCGGGGGGGGGCCCCGCGTGGCGCCCCCCCCGGCGGGGGGGGGGGGGGGGGGGGCGGGGGCGGAGGAGCCGGCCGCCGCCAGGACCACACCGGTGCGGGCCCGCACGGCCGGGGAGGAGAGGTCGAGCCCGGCCTCGGCGAGCCGGCGGTCCAGGGCGGCGAGCAGCAGCGGCGAGGGGCCGAGCACGTCGGCGACGGGCAGCCGGGAGCCGGCGGCCCGCAGCGCGGCGGGTATGTCGTGCTTGGCGTGGAACGCCCGGTTGAGCAGCAGCGGCACCGCCACGGCGTCCCCGAGCCGTCCGACCACCTGCGGGATGCGCGGCGCGCAGTGGTCCAGGTAGGCGGTGGCGACCTCGGTGCCGGGGCGCCGCGCCCGCACCTCCTCCACCAGGGCGGCCACCGTCGCGGCGTGGCGCGGGTCGCGGCTGCCGTGGGCGATCAGGAGGAGGGCGGGCATCAGCGGTGCCTCACTTGCTCGCGGCCAGCAGACCGCGGTTGCGCAGCACCCGGCGTTCGACCGGGGTGAAGACGAGCAGCTCGATGGCGATGCCGACGAAGAGGATCAGGATGATGCCGAGCAGCACGCCGGACATGTCGGAGAACTCGCGCTGGTCCTCCAGGAACCGGCCCAGGCCGCGGCCGAGGTCGGGGGAGGAGGCGACGAGTTCGGCGGCCATCAGGGAACGCCAGGAGAAGGCCCAGCCCTGCTTGAGGCCGGCCAGGTAGCCGGGCAGGGCGGCGGGGATCAGGACGTGGCGGGCGCCGTTGAGTCCGGTGGCGCCGATGGTGCGTCCGGCCCGCAGGAACAGCGGGGGCACCTGGTCGATGCCCGCGACCAGGCCGTTGGCGATGGAGGGGACGGCTCCGAGCAGGATGACGGCGTACATCATCGAGTCGTTGATGCCGAGCCAGATGACGGCGGCGGGCACCCAGGCGACCGAGGGCAGCGACTGGAGGCCCTGGAGGACCGGGCCGATGGCGGTGCGCACCGGCCGGACCCGGGCGACGACCAGGCCGATCGGGGTGCCTATGACGACGGCGAGCAGGAAGCCGGACAGCCCGCGCCAGACGCTGGTCCAGATGATGGAGAACAGCGTGCCCTTGTACCAGAGGTCCTCGGCGGAGCGCCACACATCGGCCGGGCTGGGCAGCTTGTAGGACGAGGTGACGTGCAGGCTGTAGGCGCCCTGCCACAGGGCGAGCACCACCAGGACACCGATCAGCGGCGGCAGCGCCTTGGTCCGCAGGGCCTCGCCGAACGAGCCGTGCTGCGCGGTGACGGCGTCCAGTGCGTCGAGTCCGGCGCCGACGGAGGCGGTGTCGCCGTCGGTGCCCTCGGCGCCGTCGGCGGGCTTGGTGAGCGTGGTGTCAGTTCTGGACATGGCGACGGATCTCCCCCCGCAGTTCTTCGGTGATCTCGATGGACAGGTCGGCGACGCCGGTGGACTCGATGCGGCGCGGCTGGGGCAGGTCGATGTGCCACTCGCGGGCGACCCGGCCGGGGCGGGAGGAGAGCAGGACGACGCGCTGGGCGAGGCGCACGGCCTCGCGGACGTTGTGGGTGACGAACAGGACGGTCAGCTGCCGCTCGGCCCAGATCCGGGTGATCTCGTCGTGCAGGACGTCGCGGGTGATGGCGTCGAGGGCGGCGAAGGGCTCGTCCATGAGCAGGACCTTGCTGCCCTGGGCGAGGGCGCGGGCCATGGCGACGCGCTGGCGCATGCCGCCGGACAGCTCGTGGACCCGCTTCTCGTGGGAGCCGCCCAGCCGGACGAGTTCGAGCAGCCGCTCGGCCTCGGCACGGCGCTCGGGGCGGGGGACGCCGGCGAGCTTGAGGGCGAGTTCGATGTTGCGTCCGGCGGTGAGCCAGGGGAACAGGGCGTGTTCCTGGAACATCAGCGCGGGGCGTCCGCCGGGCACCTCGATGGTGCCGCCGGTCGGCCGGTCGAGGCCGGCGACCAGGTTGAGCAGGGTGGACTTGCCGCAGCCGGAGGCACCGAGGAGGGTGACGAACTCGCCGGGGGCGACGTCGAGGGTGATGTCGTCCAGGACGTGGGTCTGGGCGCCGGGGCGGCCGAAGGACTTGTGCACGTGCGAGAGCCGGACGGCGGGCGCGGCGCCGTCGGGACTTGCGGAGGGGGCGTCTGCCGAGGTGGTCAGTGCCGGGGTCATCCGGGCACCTCCTGCGTGAGTGGTCTGCGTCGGGCGTCGAGGTCGGGGGCAGGGGTCCGGCCCCCGACCCTCCGGTGGGCATCGATCGGGGATCGACCGGAGGGCGGGGCCGGACCGCGGAGTCGGGACGAACGGCGGTGCCGGGACTGACGGCGTCGCCGCGGGCGCTACTTGGCGCCGAGACCGGCGTCCGCGACGGCGGGCCGGCCCTGGGCGGCGAGGACCTTGTTCAGCAGGGTGAGGTCGTAGATGCCGTTCAGGCTGGGCTTCTTGAGGAGCCCGGCGGTGACGGCGTGGTCGGCCTCGGCCTGGAGGGTGTTCGCCAGCGGGTCGTCCAGGAATTCGATGTCGGCCCAGGCCGGGTCGAGGATGGCCGGTTCCAGGGCGTTCCCGGCTTCCTTCTTGATCGCCTCGTTCGCGTCGGCCTTGGCCTTGTCGGAGTCGGCCTTGATGAAGGCGTTGGTCTTCACCGAGCCGCGCAGCACGGCCTCCACCACGTCCGGGTGTTCCTTGAGGAACTTCTGCGAGACGATGATGTTGGTGATCACGAACTTCCGGTCCGGCCAGACGTCCTTCTCGTTGAGCAGGACCTTCGCGCCGAGCGTGACCAGCTTGGAGGCGGTGGGCTCGGGCACCCAGGCGCCGTCGATGGAGCCCTGGCGGTAGGCGTCGGGGGTGACCTTGTTGTCGGTGCGCACCACCGAGACGTCGCCGGCGCCGCTCGCCGCGTCGACCTTGTAGCCCTTGCCCGCGAGGTAGTTGAGCAGCGCCACGTCCTGGGTGTTGCCCAGCTGCGGGGTGGCGATCTTCTTGCCCTTGAGGTCGTCCAGCGAGGAGATCTTGTCCGGGTTGACGACGAGCTTGACGCCGCCGGAGGCCGAACCGCCGATGATCTTCAGCGACTCGCCGTTGGACTTGGTGTAGCCGTTGATCGCCGGGGAGGGGCCGATCCAGCCGATGTCGATGGAGCCGGCGTTGAGCGCCTCGATCTCGGCCGGGCCCGCGTTGAAGACCTGGGTCTTGACCTGGGTGGCGCCCAGCTCCTTCTGGAAGATGCCCTCCTGGAGTCCGACCAGCGGGGTGCCGTGGGTCAGGTTGGCGAAGTAGCCGATCTTCACCGTGTCGGCGGACAGCTTCGCGCCGGAATCCGCGGCGGTGGCCGAGGCGTTGGCCTTGGCGTCGGAGGACTTGCCGTCCGACTGGGACCCGTAGCCGCAGGCCGACAGCAGGGCCACCGCGGTCAGACCGGCCGCCGCCGCGGCGGCGGAGCGTCTGATCCGTCCGGCGTTCGGGCGGACGGGGGTATGCGAGGGGGCAGGGTTCGGTGCCATGGTGAGTCCTGTTCGCGGACGGACCGCAGGGAGGCGGTCCCGGGCGGAAGGTGCGGAAGGTGGTGCGCGCGGCAGCGGTGTGCCGGGGCAAGCCGGGCGGCCGTTGAACGGGGCGGCCCGGTGACAGGGCGTTCTCAGCCCTGTCGGCCCACACATCGGGTCAGGCCGCCCTGGCCGCTGCCGAGGACGCCGCTGCCGATGCGGCCGCCTTCCTTGTCCATGCCCGAGAACGCCTCGCTGGGCATCAGACCCAGTCCTCCTCTTCGGGTGCGTCGGGTGCGTCGGTGGTGCGTACGGTGTCGAAGGCCTCGCCCGCCATGCCGGCGGTGAGGGTGGTGCCGTCGGCCGGGTCGATCAGCAGGAACGAGCCGGTGCGGCGGTTGTCGCCGTAGCGGTCGAGGGCCAGCGGCTCGGCGGTGCGCAGCACCACGTGGCCGATGTCGTTGACGTTCAACCCCTCGGCGCCGGAGCGCTGTTCGAGGGTGTCGATGTCGATCCGGTAGGAGATCTCCTTGACCAGCGCGCGCACCGTGCGGGTGGTGTGCTTGAGCAGCACCTTGTCCCCGGCGCGCAGCGGCCGCTCGTTGAGGTGGCTGACGGTGGCCTCGATGTCCTTGGTGGGCACGGGGGCCGGGCCGGCGGCGATCAGGTCGCCGCGGGAGATGTCGATGTCGTCGGCGAGGCGGACGGTCACCGACTGCGGTGCCCAGGCGATGTCGCTGGGGCGGCCGAGCGCGTCGATCGCGGTGACGGTGGTGGTGTGGCCGGACGGCAGCACCGTGACGGTGTCGCCGACGCGCAGCACGCCGGAGGCCAACTGGCCCGCGTAGCCGCGGTAGTCGGGGTGCTCCTCGGTCTGCGGGCGGATCACGTACTGGACGGGGAAGCGGGCCGGCTCGGCGCTCGGGTCGCTGCCGACGGGCACCGTCTCCAGGTGCTCCAGCAGCGTCGGGCCGCCGTACCAGTCCATGTGCGCGGACGGCTCGACGACGTTGTCCCCGGCGAGGGCCGAGATCGGGACGGCCAGCACGTCCTTGACGCCGAGCGAGGCCGCGTAGGCGGTGAACTCGGCGGCGATGGCGGCGAAGACGGGCTCGGCGTAGTCGACCAGGTCCATCTTGTTGACGGCCAGGACGACGTGCGGCACCCGCAGCAGCGCGGCGACGGCGGCGTGCCGGCGGGTCTGCTCGACCACGCCGTTGCGGGCGTCGACCAGCACGACGGCGAGCTCGGCGGTGGAGGCGCCGGTGACCATGTTGCGGGTGTACTGCACGTGGCCGGGGGTGTCGGCGAGGATGAACCGGCGCCGGGGGGTGGCGAAGTAGCGGTACGCCACGTCGATGGTGATGCCCTGTTCGCGCTCGGCGCGCAGGCCGTCGGTGAGCAGCGCCAGGTCGGGCGTCTCCTGGCCGCGGCTGCGGGAGGCGTGCTCGACGGCCTCCAGCTGGTCGGCGAGCACCGACTTGGAGTCGTGCAGCAGCCGGCCCACCAGGGTGGACTTGCCGTCGTCGACGGAGCCGGCGGTGGCGAAGCGCAGCAGCGACGTGGCGGTGCCGGTCTGGGAGACGTCGGCCTGGGTGGTGCTGGTCATGGTTAGAAGTACCCCTCGCGCTTGCGGTCTTCCATCGCGGCCTCGGACAGCTTGTCGTCGGCGCGGGTGGCGCCGCGCTCGGTGAGGCGGCTGGCGGCGATCTCGGCGATGACGGCCTCGATGGTGGTGGCGTCGGAGTCGACGGCGCCGGTGCAGGACATGTCGCCGACGGTGCGGTAGCGGATCAGCCGCCGCTCGACCGGCTCGCTGTCCTTGGGCCCGCCCCACTCGCCGGCGGTCAGCCACATGCCGTCGCGGGAGAAGACGTCGCGCTCGTGGGCGTAGTAGATCTCCGGCAGCTCGATGCCCTCGCGCTCGATGTACTGCCAGACGTCCAGCTCGGTCCAGTTGGACAGCGGGAAGACGCGCACGTGCTCGCCGACGGCGTGCCGGCCGTTGTACAGCGACCACAGCTCGGGGCGCTGGCGGCGCGGGTCCCAGGCGCCGAACTCGTCGCGCAGGGAGAAGACGCGCTCCTTGGCGCGGGCCTTCTCCTCGTCGCGGCGGCCGCCGCCGAAGACCGCGTCGAAGCGGTTCCTCTCGATGGCGTCGAGCAGCGGCACGGTCTGCAGCGGGTTGCGGGTACCGTCCGGGCGCTCGCGCAGCCGGCCGTCGTCGATGAAGTCCTGGACGTGGGCGACGTGCAGGCGCAGGTTGTGCAGGGCCGCGACGCGGTCGCGGTAGGCGATGACCTCGGGGAAGTTGTGCCCGGTGTCGACGTGCAGCAGCGAGAAGGGGACGGCGGCGGGCGCGAAGGCCTTGAGCGCCAGGTGCAGCATGACGATGGAGTCCTTGCCGCCGGAGAAGAGGATCACCGGGCGCTCGAACTCCCCCGCGACCTCGCGGAAGATGTGCACCGACTCGGCCTCCAGCGCGTCCAGGTGGGACAGCGCGAAGGGCCCCTCCGAACTCTGCTGGTGGCCCTCGGCGCGGACCGGACTGTCGGTCGTGGTGGTCGTCATGCCAGACCCCTCTCGGTCAGGAAGGCGTGCAGCTCGGCGGCGGAGTCGGCCACCTCGCGGCCCTGTGTCCGGACCCGCAGCTCCGGGTTCTCCGGCTCCTCGTACGGGTCGTCCACACCGGTCAGGCCGGAGATCTCCCCGGCCGCCTGCTTGGCGTACAGGCCCTTGACGTCGCGTTCGGCGCACAGCTCGACCGGGGTGGCGACGTGCACCTCCAGGAACTCCGTGCCGTTCGCGGCGTGCCGCTCGCGCACCGCGGCGCGGGAGTCCGCGAACGGGGCGATCACCGGGGCCAGCACCTTGACGCCGTTGGCGGCCAGCTTCTCGGCGACGAAGCCGATCCGGGTGACGTTGGTGTGGCGGTCCTCGCGGGAGAAGCCGAGGCCCTTGGAGAGGAACTCGCGGATCTCGTCGCCGTCGAGCACCTCGACCCGGTGGCCCTCGCCGCGCAGCCGCTCGGCCAGGGCGAAGGCCAGCGTGGTCTTGCCGGCGCTGGGCAGCCCGGTCAGCCACACGGTGGCGCCGCGCTCGCAGGGGGCGGCCGCGGGGGCCGCCTCTGCGGCTCCGTCGGCGGCCGGGGTGTGAACTGTCACGGGATCTTCCTTACGCGGTGGTCGACGGTTCGTCGGGGGTGGTCGGCGTGGTCAGGAGCGGTCGGGGGTGGTCAGAGGTGGATGCCGCACTCGGTCTTGCCGGAGCCGGACCAGCGCCCGGCCCGGGCGTCCTCGCCCTCGGCGGGCTTGCGGGTGCAGGACAGCGGGGAGCAGCCGATCGAGGTGTACCCCTCCCACAGCAGCGGGTTGAGCAGCACGCCGTGGGCCGCGACGTACGCGTCCACATCATCCTGGGTCCAGCGGGCGATCGGCGCGATCTTGACCTTGCGGCGCTTCGGGTCCCAGGACACCACCGGGGTGTTCGCCCGGCTCGGCGACTCGTCGCGGCGCAGCCCGGTCGCCCAGGCGTCGTAGCCGGCCAGGCCCCGGTTCAGCGGCTCGACCTTGCGCAGCGAGCAGCACAGGTCCGGGTCGCGGTCGTGCAGCCGCGGGCCGTGCTCGGCGTCCTGCTCGGCGACGCTCCTCAGCGGGGTGAGCGTGATGACGTTGACCGGCATGGTCGCGGCCACCGCGTCCCGCGTCCCGATGGTCTCCGGGAAGTGGTAGCCGGTGTCCAGGAACACCACGTCCACCCCCGGGAACACCGAGGACGCCAGGTGCGCCACCACCGCGTCCTCCATCGAGGAGGTGACGCAGAACCGCGCGCCGAAGGTGTCGGCGGCCCACCGGAGGACCTCCTGCGCGGAGGCCTCCTCCAGTTCGAGCCCGGCCTTCCGCGCTGCCGACTCGTGGTCAGTCGCGGTGCTGCTCATGTGACGTACCCCCGTGGTTGGTCGGTGACAGCAGGCCGAGGAACTTCAGCTGGAAGGCGCGGCGGCAGCCGTGGCACTCCCAGGAGCCGTGTCCGGCCTCGGAGGGGCGCAGGTCCTCGTCCCCGCAGTACGGGCAGAAGAACGGTGCGGCGCGCTCGCTCACGACAGCTGCTCCTCGCTCGCCCGGGCCGCCCACTGGGCGAAGCGCTCGCCCTCGGCGCGGTCGGCCTGGTAGCGGGTCAGCACGCGCTCGACGTAGTCGGGCAGGCCCTCGCTGGTGACCTTGAGGCCGCGGACCTTGCGGCCGAAGCCGGCCTCCAGGCCGAGCGCGCCGCCGAGGTGCACCTGGTAGCCCTCGACCTGGTTGCCGTGCTCGTCGGTGACCAGCTGGCCCTTGAGGCCGATGTCGGCGACCTGGATGCGGGCGCAGGCGTTCGGGCAGCCGTTGATGTTGATGGTCAGCGGCTCGGCGAAGTCCGGCAGGCGCTGCTCCAGGTCGTCGATGAGCGTGCGGCCGCGCTCCTTGGTCTCGACGATCGCGAGCTTGCAGTACTCGATGCCGGTGCAGGCCATGGTGCCGCGGCGGAACGGCGAGGGGGTGACCCGCAGGTCGAGCGCCTCCAGGCCGGCCACCACCGAGTCGACCTTGTCCTCGGCGATGTCGAGGATGAGCATCTTCTGCTCGGCGGTGGTGCGCACCCGGTCGCTGCCGTGGGCGGCGGCGAGGTCGGCGATCCGTCCGAGCAGCTTGCCGTCGACCCGGCCGACGCGCGGCGCGAAGCCGATGTAGTGGTTGCCGTCCTTCTGCCGGTGGACGCCGACGTGGTCGCGCCAGCGGGCGGCGGGCTCGGCCGGCGCGGGGCCGTCGACCAGGGTGCGGCCGAGGTACTCCTCCTCCAGCACCCGGCGGAACTTCTCCACGCCCCAGTCGGCGACCAGGAACTTCAGCCGGGCGCGGTTGCGCAGGCGCCGGTAGCCGTAGTCGCGGAAGATGCCGATGACGCCGCCGTAGACGTCCGCCACCTCCTCCAGCGGGACCCAGGCGCCCAGGCGCACGCCCAGCTTGGGGTTGGTGGACAGGCCGCCGCCGACCCACAGGTCGAAGCCGGGGCCGTGCTCGGGGTGGACCACGCCGACGAAGGAGATGTCGTTGATCTCGTGCGCGACGTCCAGCAGCGGGGAGCCGGAGACGGCGCTCTTGAACTTGCGCGGCAGGTTGGAGAAGTCCTTGTTGCCGATGAAGCGGCGCTGGATCTCCTCGATGGCCGGGGTGCCGTCGATGATCTCGTCCTCGGCGATGCCGGCCACCGGGGAGCCGAGGATGACGCGCGGGGTGTCGCCGCAGGCCTCGGTGGTGGACAGGCCGACGGCCTCCAGCTTCTGCCAGATCGCCGGGACGTCCTCGATCCGGATCCAGTGGTACTGGATGTTCTGGCGGTCGGTCAGGTCGGCGGTGCCGCGGGCGTACTGCTCGGAGACCTCGGCGATCGCGCGCAGCTGGGGGACCGTCAGCCGGCCGCCGTCGATGCGCACCCGGAGCATGAAGAACTCGGCGTCCAGCTCGTGCGGGTCCAGGATCGCGGTCTTGCCGCCGTCGATGCCCTCCTTGCGCTGGGTGTAGAGGCCCCACCAGCGCATCCGGCCGCGCAGGTCGGCGGGGTCGATCGAGTCGAAGCCCCGGTGCGCGTAGATCGTCTCAATACGTGTCCGCACATTGAGACCGTCGTCGTCCTTCTTGAACTGCTCGTTGGCGTTCAAGGGGGTGTGGTGACCCATGCCCCACTGGCCCTCGCCACGGTGGCGGGTCACCTTGCGGGCCGCCGCGGGGCGGTGCTCGGCGGCGCGGTCGGCCTGGGGCTCGACGGTCTCGGGGGAGGTGGCCATGGTGAAGTCCTTCTGGGCAGGTGGCGCTGGCGCCGAAGGGGTCGCGGGGCGTGCTCGGCCGTGCGGTGCTGCTCTGACCTGCGGATTTCTCAAGGCATGGCGGTCAGTGGCCGGGACCGGGCGGGGTGCCTGCGCATCCACTGCGGCGGGGATGGCGGGGGGTCGACGCCGGATGCGGTGGTGCGGCGGAGGTGGGAGCTCAGATCACCGGACAGATGGCGCTGGACACGCGAAGGAGATCGACGTGGAGTCGACCTACTAGGGTGGTTCCGGCGCTAGGCATGGCAAGAGATTCGCACGGCGCGGGACTCGCGGTCCACTAACATCCGAATAATGGACGCTGACGTTCCGTCATGTGGGACGAGTGAGGGTTCCCGCCGCTCCCCGCCGTTTCCCGTCCGGACGCCCGCGCACGCGCCCGTACCCGGGGAGATCAACCGCGCGCCCCCGGCCCGATACGGTTGGCCCTGTGCAAGCAGCAGGCGATACGAGCAGACCGAACGCCGAGCGGCCCTCCCGACGCCGGGGCAAGGGCTCCCGGCGCGCGGCCAGACAGGCCACCTGGCACCGCACGGCGTGGGAGCTGGTGAAGGACACCACCAACACCTGCGTCGAGTACCGGGTCACCGGCCTCGCCGCGGAGGCGGCCTTCTTCACCCTGCTGTCCATCCCCCCGCTGCTGCTCGGCCTGGCCGGCACCCTCGGCTACCTCGACTCCTTCGTCGAGGCGAGCACCATCGACGGGCTCAAACACGACATCATCTCCGCCTCCGGGAAGGTGCTGTCGAACACCTCCGTCGAGGAGATCGTGGTTCCGCTGCTGAACCAGGTGTTCGGCACCACCCGGCCCGACATCATCTCGCTGGGCTTCCTGCTGTCCCTGTGGTCCGGCTCCAGGGCCCTCTACATCTTCATCGACACCATCACCGTCATGTACGGGCTCGACGGCAAGCGGGGCATCGTCAAGACCCGCCTGATGTCGCTCGGCCTCTACCTCGGCGCCCTGGTGATCGGCTCGCTGGTGCTGCCGCTGCTGATGGCCGGGCCCGGACTGGTGGAGAACGCCGTGCCGGGCATCGCCGGACTGGTCGACACCCTCTACGGGCCGGTCGCGATCGTGCTGCTGATCGTCTCGCTGACCACCCTCTACCACCTGGCCGTCCCGGTCTCGACCCCGTGGCGCGAGGACATCCCCGGCGCCCTGGTCGCCCTGGTGGTGCTGGTGTTCTGCAGCGTCGGCCTGCGGATCTACCTGGTCCGGTCGGTCGAGGGCTCCTCGCCCTCGGCGTACGGCTCGCTGGCGGCGCCGGTGGCCGTACTGCTGTGGATCTTCGTGGTGGCGCTCGCGGTGCTCATCGGCGCCGCGATGAACGCCGCGATAGACCGCCGCTGGCCGACCCTGGAGACCGCCGACGCGCGCGCCGAGAACGAGCGGGCCCAGGAGGAGGCGGCCGCCGCGGTGATCCGGGACGTCGCCGCCCGGCGGGCCGGCGAACGGGCCCGGCGCGCCCGCGAACTCGGGCTCGCGGAGGGCGTCGAGGAGGAGTGGGGCGAGGACGAGGGCGAGGACGTCGACGTCGACGTGCCCTCCGAGTACCCGGAGCGGTGGGCCGACGTGCTGGCCGCCGACAACGTGCGCGGGCGGCTCACGGCCCGGGGCGGGCCGCACCACCGGCCCGCGCCGCCGCCGCCGGACAGCGACCGGCCGGGCGGGGCGCCGCCGGGGCCGGGGTCCGGGGCGGGTCCTGGGGCTGGGTCCGGGGTCGGGCCGGGGTCGGGTTCCGGTCCTGGTCCTGGGTCCGGTCCTGGTTCCGGGCCGGGACCGGCGGCGCAGGCGGGGCCGACGCCGCTGGGACCGCCGCCGGGGCCGCCCGGGCAGCAGGTGCCGGGGTAGCCGCCGCGGCCGCCCAGGCCGCCGTGGGACCAGCGGTCGG
>NZ_JBHUAF010000215.1:8622-14159 GCF_042789895.1 Kitasatospora sp. NPDC056783 | reverse complement strand
TCGACCGCCTGCCCCTCACCCCCAGCGGCAAGGTCGACCGACGAGCCCTCCCCCAACCGGACACCCAGCCCGAACCCACCAACACCACAGAACACACACCACCCCGCACCCCCACCGAACACCTCCTCGCCACCACCTGGGCCACAGTCCTCGGAACCGAAGAAATCGGCATCCACGACAACTTCTTCGACCTCGGCGGCGACTCCATCCTCGGCATCCAGGTGGTGGCCCGCTCCCGGCAGGCCGGACTGCCGGTGACCTCCCGGGACCTCTACCGGCACCAGACGGTCGCCGCCCTCGCCAGGGCCGCCGAGGACGCCGAGGCCCCGGCCGCACCCGCAGCGGTCGCCGCGACCGGCGAGGCCGTGCCGACCCCGATCCAGCGCTGGTGGCTGGAGCGGGCCGCCGGGCGGGCCGGGCACTTCGGCCAGGCGCTGTCCCTGCTGCTGCCCGAGGACCTGGACCGGGCGGCCCTGGAAGCGGCCCTCGACGACCTGGTCGCCCACCACGACGCGCTGCGCTCGGCCTTCACCTGCCTCGACGGCGACGGCGCCGCGCGGTGGCGGATCGCCGAGCCGGGCCCCCGGACCGCCCTCGCCCGGCACACCGGCCCGGACGGGGACACCCCGCACTTCGGCCCGTACGACCTGGACGGCGGCGAGCCGCTGCTGCGCGCCGTGCTGCACGAGCGCGCCGAGGGGCTGGCGCCGGTGCTGCACCTGGCCGTCCACCACCTGGTGGTCGACGGGGTCTCCTGGCGGGTGCTGCTGGAGGACCTCGACACCGCCTACCGGGCCCGCCGGGACGGCCGGGACGGGGCCGGCGCCCTGCCCGCCAAGTCCACGCCGCTGCGGCAGTGGGCCGAGCGGCTGAGCGGCTTCGCCGCCGGGGGCGGCTTCGAGGACGAGAGCGCGTACTGGGCGCGGGCCATCTCGCCGCGGCCCGCCGCGGAGCCCTCCGCCGCCGAGCCCGTTCCCGCCGAGCCCTTCCCCGCCGACCTCGCGGGCCCGAACGGCTACGCCACCGAAGCCTCCGTCACCGTCCGGCTGAGCGCCGCCGACACCGCCGCCCTGCTGCGCGTCCTGCCCGACACCTACCGCACCCAGGCCAACGACGTGCTGCTCAGCGCCCTCGGCCGGGCCCTGTGCGCGGCGAGCGGGCTGGAGCACGTCGTGGTGGACGTCGAGGGGCACGGCCGCGAGGAACTCTTCGCCGACCTCGACCTCAGCCGCACGGTCGGCTGGTTCACCACCCGCCACCCCGTCGCCCTGGCCGTGCCCGCCGGAGCCGACTGGGACGCCGTCCTCAAGCGGGTCAAGGAGCAGCTGCGCGCCGTCCCCCGGCGCGGCCTCGGCTTCGAGGCGCTGCGCCACCTCGGCCGCCCCGGCACGGCGCCGGAGGCCTCGACCGCCCGGATCAGCTTCAACTACCTGGGCCGGATCGCCCTCCCGGACGACCCGGACGGCCTGTTCCGCGGCACCTTCCGTCCGCTGGAGCTGGACGCCGACCCGCGCACCGAGCGCCCCCACCCCCTGGAGGTGGTCGGCCGGCTCGACGGCGACGCGCTGGAGTTCACCTGGTTCCACTCCACCGCCGTCCACCACGGCGACACCGTCGAGGCGCTGGCCCGGCGCTTCGCCGAGGAACTGGCCGACCTCGCCCGTCACGCGGCCCGCCCCGGCGCCGCCGGCCGCACCCCGTCGGACTTCCCGCTGGCCCGGCTCGACCAGGCGGCGGTGGACCGGATCACCGGCGCGGACCCGGCCGCGGTCGAGGACGTGCTGCCGCTCACCCCGACCCAGTCCGGCATGCTCTTCCATGGCCTCGCCGAGGAGGACAGCGGCGCCTACTTCCAGCAGCTGGACTTCGTCCTGGACGGCGTGCCCGACCCGGCGCGCCTGGCCCGGGCCTGGCAGTGGGTCACCGACCGCACGGAACTGCTGCGCGCCCACGTCCGCTGGCAGGGGGTGCCCGAGCCGCTGCTGGTGGTGCACCGTCGGGCGGTCGTACCGGTCACCCACCTGGACTGGCGCGAGCTGCCCGATCCGGAGCGCCGCGCCCGCCTGGCCGAACTGCTGGACCGCGACCGGGCCCGTGGCCTGGACCTCGCGGCGGCCCCGCTCCAGCGGCTGGCGCTGATCCGGCTCCCGGAGGGCCGGGTGCGGGTGCTGTGGTCCTTCCACCACCTGATCCTGGACGGCTGGAGCCTGTTCCAGGTGCTCTCCGACGTCTTCGCCGCGCACGCCGCCCTCGGCCGCTCCGGGCCGGCCGCCTCCTCGGCACAGGACGACTCCTCGGCGGCGGACGTCCCGTACGGCTCCGTGCCGGAGCGCCGGCCGTACCGCGAGTACCTGGCCTGGCTGGGCGAGCGCGACCACGCCGAGGCGGAGCGGTACTGGAGCGGCAGGCTCGCCGGGCTCACCGAGGCGACGCCGCTGCCGTACGACCGCGAGCCGGTGGGCAACCACCGCGCGGAGTCCACCCGGGCCGTGCCGTTCGCCCTGCCCGCCGCCGTGACCAAGGCGCTGGAGGACCTCGCGCGCGGCTCCGGGCTGACCGTCAACACCCTGGTCCAGGGCGCCTGGGCGCTGCTGCTGGGCCGCCAGGCCGGGCGGGCCGAGGTGGTGTTCGGCACCACCTCCTCCGGGCGGCCGCCCGAGCTGCCCGGCGTCGAGGCGATGACCGGCCTGTTCATCACCACCCTGCCGACCCGCACCACGGTGCCCGCCGAGGGCACCCTGCTGGACTGGCTGCGCACGGTGCAGCGGGAGCAGAGCGAGGACCGGCGGTACGGCTTCGTCCCGCTGACCCGGATGCGGGCCGGCACCGGACTGCCCGAGCAGAGCGCCCTGTTCGACAGCCTGGTGGTCTTCGAGAACTACCCGGTCGACGAGGAGGCGGCGGGCGCGCACGGCCTGCGGCTGAGCGACCTGGACGGGATCGAGACCACCAACTACCCGCTCGCCCTGCTCGCCTACCCGGGCCCGGAGCTGTCCCTGCGGCTCTGCTACGACCCGAGGCTGTTCGACGAGTCCACCGTGCGCAGGCTGGCCGGGCAGCTCACCGCCGTGCTGAGCGGCCTGCCCGAGGGCGCCCACCGCCCGCCCGCGCGGCTGCCGCTGCTGACCGGGGAGGAGAGCCGCCGGATCCTGGTCGACTGGAACGCCACCGCCGTCGAGCAGCCCGCCGCCGACATCGCCGAACTCTTCGCCGAGCAGGTGCTCCGCACCCCCGGGGCGGTCGCCCTGGAGACCGTCTCGGAACGCCTGACCTACCGCGAACTCGACGCCCTGGCAGCCGAGTTGGCCGGACGACTGACCGCGCTCGGGGTGCGGGTGGAGCAGCCGGTCGGGGTGCTGATGGAGCGCTCCGTCGACCTGGTCGTCGCCCAGCTGGCGCTGGTGCGCACCGGTGGGGTCTACGTCCCGCTGGACGGCCGGGCGCCGCGCGAGCGGCTGCACCGGATGCTCGGCGAGGCGGGCGCCGGGCTGCTGCTCACCGATGCCCACTGGGCCGGTACGGCGGCCGGACTGCGCGACGCGGGGCGGGTGCTGAGGGTCGACGAGCCGGACCGCCGGCCGGTGGCCGCCGCGGGCCCGGCGCCCGACGCGGCGCCCGACGCGGCGCCCGACGCGGCGCCCGGCGCGGCGCGTGTCGTGACGCCCGTCGTGGCGGCCGTCCACCCCGACAACGTCCAGTACCTGATGTTCACCTCCGGCTCCACCGGCACCCCCAAGGGCGTCGCGGTGCGTCGCCGGGACGTCGCCGCGCTCGCGCTGGACCGGGCCTTCGCCGGCCACGACCGGGTGCTGGTGCACTCCCCGCACGCCTTCGACGCCGCCACCTACGAGCTGTGGGTGCCGCTGCTGCGCGGCGGCACCGCCGTCCTGGCCCCGCCGCAGGACCTGGACGCCGCCGCCGTCCGGCACGCCGTCACCGAGCGGGGCGTGCGCAGCCTGTGGCTGACCGCCGGGCTGTTCCGGCTGCTCGCCCAGGAGGACCCGGGCTGCCTGCGCGGCGCCCGGGAGGTGTGGACCGGCGGTGAGGCGGTGCCCGGTGCCGTCGTCCGCAAGGTCCTGGCGGCCTGCCCCGGCCTCACCGTGGTCGACGGCTACGGCCCGACCGAGACCACCACCTTCGCCACCCGGCGGGCCTTCCGCGACGGCGACGAGCTGCCCGCCGTGCTGCCGATCGGCCGCCCGCTGGACAACACCCGGGTGTACGTCCTGGACGGCGCGCTCCAGCCGCAGCCCCCGGGAATCACCGGGGAGCTGTACATCGCCGGAGCCGGGCTCGCCCGGGGCTACGCGGGCCGCCCCGGCGCGACCGCCGCCCGCTACCTCGCGGACCCGTTCGGCCCGCCCGGGGCCCGGATGTACCGCACCGGCGACACCGCCCGGTGGAGCGAGGACGGCGAACTCCACTTCGTCGGCCGCGCGGACGACCAGATCAAGATCCGAGGCTTCCGGATCGAGCCCGCCGAGATCGAGGCCCGGCTCACCGCCCACCCGGCCGTCGCCGAGGCGGTGGTCTCGCTGCACCAGGACACGATAGGCAAGCGGCTGCTTGCCTATCTGGTGCCGGCCGAGACCGAGCCGCCCACCGCCGCCGACCTGCGCGCCCACCTGGCCGCCGACCTGCCCGACTACATGCTGCCCGCCGCCTTCGTCACCCTGCCCGAACTCCCGCTCACCGCCAACGGCAAGGTGGACCGCGGGCGGCTGCCCGTCCCCGAACGGTCGGCGGGCGGCGACCGCCCCCACCGCGCCCCCGGCACCGAGCGCGAACACCTGCTCGCCGCGATCTGGGCGGAGTTGCTCGGGGTGGAGCGGGTCGGGCTGGACGACGACTTCTTCCTGCTCGGCGGCGACTCCATCCTGAGCATCCAGGTCGTCTCCCGGGCCCGCGCCGCCGGCCTCGCGCTCTCCCCGCGCGACCTGTTCCGCCACCCCACCGTCGCCGCGCTGGCCGCGGCCGCCGGCAGCGCCGTCACCGTGGCCGGCACCGAACCGGTCGGCGGAGAGGTCGCCCTGACCCCGATCCAGCACTGGTTCCTCGACCCGAACCCGCCGTACGCCGGGCAGTTCGACCAGTCCGTCCTGGTGGAGGCCCCCGGCACCGTCGACCCCCAGGCCCTGCGCCGCGCCCTGGCCGCCCTGTGGGCCCACCACGACGCGCTGCGCTCCCGCTTCGCCCGCGCCGAGGACGGCACCTGGCACCAGCACTGCGCCCCCGCCGACGAGACCGCGCCCGAACTGCTGGAGGTCCGCGCGCCGGGCGCTCCGGAGGAGCCCGGGGACCGCTCGTTCCGGCTGGACGGCGGCCCGCTGCTCACCGCCCGGCTGCTGACCGGCGGCGGAGCCCGGCCCGACCGGCTGCTGCTGGCCGTCCACCACCTGGCCGTCGACGGCGTCTCCTGGCGGGTGCTGCTGGAGGACCTGGAGACCGCCTACCGGCAGGCCGTCGAGGGCCGCCCGCTGCGGCTGCCCGCCCGCACCACCTCCGTCGCGGCGTGGGCCCGCCGGCTGGCCGAGCAC
>NZ_JBHUAF010000215.1:0-8612 GCF_042789895.1 Kitasatospora sp. NPDC056783 | reverse complement strand
CCGCCGCCGGCGGCTTCGCCGGACAGCGCGACCACTGGACGGCCGCCGCCCGGGCCTGCGCCGAGCCGCTGCCGGTGGACGGCGAGGGCGGCAACACCGCCGCCGACCTGCGCGAGGTGACCGTCCGGCTGGACCGCGAACGCACCGACGCGCTGCTGCGGCGGGTCCCCGGGGTCTACCGCACCCGGATCGACGACGTGCTGCTCACCGCCCTCGGCCGGGTGCTCGCCGAGTGGACCGGGCGGCCCACCGTCGCCGTCGGCCTGGAGGGACACGGCCGCGAGGACCGGCTGTTCGACGGCCTCGACCTGTCCCGGACCGTCGGCTGGTTCACCTCGCTCTTCCCCGTCGCCCTCGACGTCCCGGCGGGTGACTGGGGCACCGCCCTGAAGGCCGTCAAGGAACAGCTGCGGGCGGTGCCGGACCGCGGCCTCGGATACGGCGCGCTGCGCCACCTCGCCCGGGACGGGGCGCTCGCCGACGCGCCCGCCCCCGGCATCAGCTTCAACTACCTGGGCCGCTTCGACTGGTCCGCCGACGGGGCCGCCCTGGTCCGCGCCGTCCCCGGCGGCCTCGGCGGCACGGAGGCCCCCGGCACCGAGCGCCCGCACCTGCTGGACGTGGTCGCCCGGGTCGAGGACGGCGGGCTGGAGATCGGCTGGTACTACAGCGCCGGGCGGCACCGCCCGGAGACCGTCGGCGGGCTCGCCGAGGCCATGCTGCGGGCGCTGGAGGAGATCGTCGCCCACTGCGCCGAGCCCACCGCCGGCGGCCGCACCCCGTCGGACTTCCCGCTGGCCCGGCTCGACCAGGCGGCGGTGGACCGGATCGCCGGGGACGGGCGCGGCGTCGCCGACGTCTACCCGCTGACGCCGATGCAGGCCGGGATGCTCTTCCACAGCCTGCTGGACCCGGACGGCGACACCTACGTCAACCAGGTGCGGCTGGTGCTCACCGGAGTCACCGACCCGCACGCGCTGGCCGAGGCCTGGCAGCGGACCGCCGACGCCAACGCCATCCTGCGCACCCGGCTCAGCTGGCAGGACGGCGCCGAACCGCTCCAGGTCGTCCAGCACCGGGCCGCCCTCCCGGTGGCCCACCACGACTGGACCGGCCGCCCCGCCGAGCAGGTCGAACGGGACACCGCCCGGCTGCTCGCCGAGGACCGGGCCGCCGGGATCGACCTGGCCGGCGCACCGCTGCTGCGGCTGACCCTGATCCGGCTGACCCCGACCAGCGTGCGGCTGGTGTGGACCTTCCACCACGTGCTGCTGGACGGCTGGAGCGCCGCCCAGGTCTTCGACGAGGTGTGCGAGCGCTACGCCGCGCTGACCTCCGGCCGCCGGCCCGTCCCCGTCGAGCGGGCACCCTACGCCGACTACCTGCGCTGGCTGGCCGGCCAGGACCGGGCGGAGGTCGAGCGGTACTGGCGCGCCACCCTGGCCGGCTTCCCCGCCCCCACCGACCTGCCCCGGGACCGCCGCCCGGCCGGCGCCCACCGCGCCTCCTCCTCGGCCACCGTGCGGGTCGCCCTCGGCCCCGAGCTGTCCGAACGGCTGCGCACCACCGCCCGGCAGGCCGGGCTGACCGTCAACACCGTGCTCCAGGGCGCCTGGGGGCTGCTGCTCTCCCGCTACGGCGGCGGGGACGACGTGGTGTTCGGCACCATCGTCTCCGGCCGGCCCGCCGAACTGCCCGGCGTCACCTCGATGGTGGGGCTGTTCATCAACGCCCTGCCGACCCGGGTCCGGATCGACGGCCGGCGCCCGCTGCTGGACTGGCTGCGCGAGGTGCAGGACACCCAGTCCGAGGCCCGGCGGCACGACGCCGTGTCGCTGGCCCAGCTCCAGACCTGGAGCGAACTGCCCGGCGGCACCGCCCTGTTCGACAGCATCGTGGTCTTCGAGAACTACCCCTTCGATGCCGGTTCGCTGACCCGGCACGGCCTCGGCGTGGAGACCGAGAGCGTGCTGGAACCGACCAGCTACCCGCTCAGCGTGGTGGTGGCACCCGGCGCCGACATCGAGGTCAGCCTCGACCACGACCCGGACGCCTTCGACGCCGCCACCGTCGAAGGGCTCGGGGCGAGCCTGCGCACCCTGCTGGCGGGCATGGCGGCCGGCCTCGACCGGCCGGCGGGCGAACTGCCGCTGCTGGAGCCGGAAACGGGGCGCGAACTGCTGGAACGCCTCGGCGGCGCGGTGTCGCCGACGGGCCCCGGGGGCACCCTGCCGGAGGCCTTCGCCCGGCAGGCCGCCCGCACCCCCGACGCCCCGGCGGTCCGCTCCGGCGAGGAACCGCTGAGCTACCGGGAGCTGGACGAGCGCTCCAACCGGCTGGCCCGGCTGCTGATCGAGGCCGGGGCCGGCCCCGAGAGCTTCGTCGCGCTCGCGCTGCCCCGCACCGCCGACCTGGCCGTCGCCCTGCTCGCGGTGCTCAAGAGCGGCGCCGGGTACCTGCCGGTCGACCCCGGGTACCCGGCCGAGCGGATCGCCTACCTCTTCGACGACGTCCGGCCCGCCGCCGTGATCACCGACGCCACCGCCGGCGAACGGCTGCCGGACGGCCCGTTCACCCGGATCCTGCCGGACGACCCGGCCTGCCGGGAACGGCTGGCCGCCGCCCGCGCCGACGCCGTGCGCGACGAGGAGCGGCGCGCCGCCCTGCGGCCGGAGCACCCCGCGTACGTCATCCACACCTCCGGATCCACCGGACGCCCCAAGGGCGTCGTGGTCGCCCACGCCTCGGTGCTCGCCCTGACCGACTGGGCCGCCGCCGAGTTCACCGGCCACGGCCTGGAGCACGTGATCGCCGCCACCTCGCTGAACTTCGACGTGTCGGTGTTCGAGATCTTCGCGCCGCTGCTCTCCGGCGGCTGCGTGGAACTCGTCCGGGACCTGCTGGCCCTCGCCGAGCACCCCGGCCCCTGGCGGGCCGGGCTGCTCAGCGCGGTGCCCTCCGCCCTCGGCGGACTGCTCGCCGACGGCGCCGTGCGACTCGCCGCCGACACCGTGGTGCTGGCCGGCGAAGGGCTGCCCGCCCGAACCGTGCGCCAGGTCCGCGAGGCCGTCCCCGGCTGCCGGGTGCTGAACATCTACGGGCCCACCGAGGCCACCGTCTACGCCACCGCCCACCCCTGCGACCCGGCCGACCCGGACCGCGACCCGCCGATCGGCCGGCCGATCGGCGGCGCCCGGGCCTACGTCCTGGACGGGCGGCTGCGCCCGGTGCCGGTCGGCGCGCCCGGGGAGCTGTACCTGGCCGGCACCGGCGTGGCCCGCGGCTACCTGCGCCGCCCCGGGCTGACCGCCGGGCGCTTCCTGCCCGACCCGTTCGGCCCGCCCGGCGCCCGGATGTACCGCACCGGCGACCGGGTGCGCTGGAGCGCCTCCGGCGACCTCCACTACCTCGGCCGGGCCGACGACCAGGTCAAGGTGCGCGGCTTCCGGATCGAACTCGGCGAGGTCGAGGCCGCGTTGGCCCGCCACCCGCGGGTCGCGGGCGCCGCCGCCCGGGTGGTCGACCAGGACGGCCACAAGCGACTGGTCGGCTACGCGGTGCCCCGCGAGGGCGCCCTGCCCGACCCGGCCGAATGGCGGGCCTTCCTCGGCCGCACCCTCCCCGACCACCTGGTGCCCGCCCTGGTGCTGCCGCTGGAGCGGCTGCCGCTCGGCGCCACCGGCAAGCTCGACCGGCGCGCGCTGCCCGCACCGGTGTGGACCGCCACGGCCACCGGCGGCGACCGGCCGCCGCGCACCGAGGCCGAACACGCCCTGGCCGCGATCTGGCGCGAGGTGCTCGGCGTGCCCGAAGTCAGCGCGGACGACAACTACTTCGCGCTCGGCGGGGACTCCATCCTCGGCATCCAGGTCGTCTCGGCGGCCCGCCGGGCCGGCCTGGCGCTGACCCCCCGGCACCTGTTCGCCCACCAGACCCTGGCCGAGCTGGCCCGCGCCGCCGAGCGGTCACCGCGCCCCGAACTCGCCGCCGAACAGGGAGCGGTGGTCGGCGAGGCCCCGCTCACCCCGGTCCAGCACTGGCTGCTGGACACCCTCGACGGAGACCCGGCCGCGCTCACCCAGTCCGTCTCCTTCACCCTCGCCCCCTCCGGTGACGAGAGCACCCTGCGGGCCGCGCTGGCCGCCGTCCTGGAACACCACGACGCGCTGCGGCTGCGCTTCGAACCGCTCGCCGACGGCCGGTGGCGCCAGCACGGCACCGCACCCGGCCAGGCGCCCGAACTGCGCCCGCACCACCTGCCCGCCGCCGAGGGCGAGGAGCGCGAGGCCGTGCTGCGCCGGCTGGGCGAGCAGCTCGCCGAGGGCTTCGACCTGGCCGCCGGACCGCTGCTGCGGGCCGCCCTCTGCCACTTCGACGGCGATCCCCGCCCGGTGCTGCTGCTGGCCGCGCACCACCTGGTGGTCGACGCGGTGTCGTGGCGCATCCTGCTGGAGGACCTGGAGCGCGCCCACCGCTCGCTGAGCACGGGCGAGCGGCCCGACCTCGGAGCCAAGAGCACCTCCTTCCGGACCTGGGCCGAACGGCTCGACGCGCACACCGCATCCGGTGGCTTCGATGCCGAACTCCCCTACTGGCAAGGACTGGTGGACGAAGGACTGCCCGTCGACCTGGACGGCCCCAACACCGCCGACACCGAGGAGTCGCTGACCTTCACCCTCGGCGCCGAGGACACCCGCCGGCTGCTCCAGGACGTCCCGGAGGCCTACCGCACCCGGATCAACGACGTCCTGCTCTGCGCCCTCGGCCGGGTGCTGACCCGCTGGACCGGACGGGGCCGGGTGGTCGTCGCCCTGGAGGGCCACGGCCGCGAGGAACTCTTCGACGGCCTCGACCTGTCCCGCACCGTCGGCTGGTTCACCACCCTCCACCCCGTCGCCCTGGACCTGCCCCGGGACGCCGGCCCCGGCGCCGCCCTGAAGGCCGTCAAGGAGAGCCTGCGGGCCGTCCCGTACGGCGGCCTCGGCCACGGCGCCCTGCGCCACCTGCGGCCCGCCCCGGAACTGGACCTGCCGCAGCTCGGCTTCAACTACCTGGGCCGGCAGGACCGGACCGCCACCCCCGGCGGCCTGCTGCACGCCCCGGCCGGCCCGCTCACCGGCGGCATGGACCGCACCGCCCGGCGCCCGCACCTGCTGGACGTGCTCGGGCAGGTCGCCGAGGGCCGGCTCTCCTTCACCTGGTCCTACTCCCACGCGGTGCACCACCGCGCCACCGTCGCCCGGCTGGCCGCCGAACTGCTGGACGAGCTGCGGGAGATCGTCCGCCACTGCGCCGAACCCGGCGCCGGCGGCCGCACCCCGTCGGACTTCCCGCTGGCCGGCCTCGACCAGGCGGCCGTCGACCGGCTGGCCGGCACCGGCCGGGAGGTGGCGGAGATCCAGCCGCTCACCCCCACCCAGACCGGCATGGTGCTGCACGGCCTGGACGAGGCCGAACACGGTCTGTACGTCGAGCAGATCACCTTCGTGCTGGACGGAGCCCGGGACGTCGGACTGCTCGCCGCCGCCTGGCGGCACGTCGTCGACCACACCCCGGTGCTGCGCACCTCGGTGGTGCTCAGCGGGGTGCCGGCGCCGCTCCAGGTGGTCCACCGGGAGGCCGTGCTCCCGGTCGCCGAGCACGACTGGAGCGCCCTGGGCGAACCGGAGCGCGAGGCCCGGCTGGAGGAACTGCTCGCCGAACAGCGGGCCCGCCCGCTGCCGCTGCACCGGGCACCGCTGCTGAAGCTCGACCTGGTCCGGCTCGGCCCGGACGCGGTGCGGGTGGTCTGGGCCTTCCACCACGTGCTGCTGGACGGCTGGAGCGTCTTCCACGTCCTCGCCGACGTGCTGGCAGCCCACGGCGCGCTCGCCCGGGGCGAGCGGCCCGTCCTGCCCGAGCGCCGGCCCTTCGCCGACTACGTCGGCTGGCTCGCCGCCCGCGACACCGGCGCCGCCGTCGAGCACTGGCGCGCCGCGCTCGCCGGCCTCGCCGCCCCCACCGCGCTGCCCTACGACCGCCGGCCCGCCCAGGGAGACACCGCCCGCTCCGGGAACTGGCTCTCGCACCGGCTGGACGAGACGCGGACCGAGCGGATCCAGGAGTTCGCCCGACGCCACCGGCTCACCCTCAACACCGTGGTGCAGGGCGCCTGGGCGCTGCTGCTGTCCCGCTGGAGCGGGGAGGAGCGGGTCTGCTTCGGCACCACCGTCTCCGGCCGGCCCACCGACCTGGCCGGCTCCGACGGCATCGTCGGCCTGTTCATCACCACGCTGCCCGCCCGGGTCGCCGTCGACGGCCGGCAGCCGTGCGCCGACTGGCTGCGCACCCTCCAGGAGGGGCGGGCCGAGGACCGCCGGTTCGACCACCTGCCGCTGTCGCGGATGCACGGACTCAGTCAACTCCAGCCGGGCACCGAGCTGTTCGACAGCCTGGTGGTCTTCGAGAACTACCCGGTCGGCGACGCCACGGCCGGCGCCTACGGCCTGCTGGTGCGCGACCTGGACGCCCGGGAGGCCACCAACTACCCGCTCACCGTGGTCGTCTCGCCGGGCGAGCGGCTCGCCGTGGAACTCGGCCACGACCCCCGCTTCCTCGACCGGGAGACCGCCGAGGGGCTGGCCGCCCAGCTGCTGCACGCCCTGTCCGCGCTGGCGGACTCCGACGGCTCCACCCGGTTGGACGAGCTGGACCTGCTGCCGCCCGGCGAACGGCAGCGGCTGCTGCGCGGCCAGGCCCGCCCGGCGCTCGCCCCGCCGCCCCCGGCCACCCTGCCCGCCCTGGTCGAGGCCGCCGCGGACCGGTGGCCCCGGGCCGTCGCCCTGAGCGCAGCCGGCCGGGACCTCACCTTCGCCGAGGCCGAGGCCCACGCCAACCGCCTCGCCCACCGGATGATCGCGCGCGGCGCGGGCCCCGGGGAGACCGTCGCCCTGCTGTTGCCCCGCTCGGCCGAGATGCTGCTGGCCGAACTGGCGGTGGCGAAGACCGGCGCCGCCTTCCTGCCCGTCGACCCGCACTACCCCGAGGCGCGGATCGCGGTGATGCTGCGCGACGCGGCCCCCGCGCTGACCCTGGACGCCAAGGAGGTGGCGGACCTGCTGGCCGCCGATCCCCACGGAGCGCCCGGCCACCGCCCCACCGACGCCGACCGCACCCGCCCGCTGGACCCGGACGACCCCGCGTACGTCATCTTCACCTCCGGCTCCACCGGCACCCCCAAGGGCGTCGTGGTCACCCACCGCGGCCTGGCCGGCTTCGCCGCCGCCGAGGCCGAGCACTACCAAGTCGGCGCAGGGGACAGGGTGTTGGCCTTCGCCACCCCCAGCTTCGACGCCTCGGTGCTGGAACTGTGCCTGGCCCTGCCGCACGGCGCCCGGCTGGTGGTGCCCGAGCCCGGGCCGCTGCTCGGCGCCCCGCTGGCCGAGCTGCTCCGGGAGCAGCGGATCACCCACACCCTGCTGCCGCCCGCCGCGCTGGCCACCCTGCCGGCCGACACCCCCGGCAGCCTGCCCGCGCTGAAGACCCTGATCGTCGGCGCCGAGGCCTGCGGCGCCGACCTGGTCGCCCGCTGGGCCCCGCACCACCGGATGGTCAACTCCTACGGGCCCACCGAGGCCACCGTGGTCGCCACCTGGTCGGCGCCGCTGACCGCGGACGGCGCCGCCCCGCCGATCGGCCGCCCGCTGCCCGGCACCGGCGCCTACGTCCTGGACGCCCGGCTGCGGCCGGTGCCCGACGGCGTCCCCGGCGAACTGTGGCTGGGCGGACCGGCCCTGGCCCGCGGCTACCTCGGCCGCCCCGGCCTGACCGCCACCCGGTTCACCGCCGACCCGTACGGCCCGCCCGGCGGCCGGATGTACCGCACCGGGGACCTGGTGCGCCGCGACCGCCACGGCGAACTGCACTACCTGGGCCGCGCCGACCACCAGCTGAAGCTGCGCGGCCACCGGATCGAGGCGGGCGAGGTGGAAGCGGTGCTGGTGCGCCACCCGGCCGTGCTGGACGCCGTGGTGAGCGTCCGGGAGGACGAGCCCGGGCTGCCCCGGCTGGTCGCCCACCTGCTCGCCGCCCCCGGCGCCGAACCGCCGACCGGCGCCGAGCTGCGCGCCCTGGCCGCCCGCTCGCTGCCCGGCCACATGGTCCCCTCGGCCTTCGCGGTGCTCGACCGCTTCCCGCTCACCGCGAGCGGCAAGACCGACCGCGCGGCGCTGCCCGCCCCCGGCCCGGTCGAGGCCGAGCCGGCCGAACGGGTGGCGCCCCGCACGCCCACCGAGGAGGCCGTGGCGGAGATCTGGGCCGAGACCCTGCACACCGCCGTCGGAGCCACCGACGACTTCTTCCAGCTGGGCGGCGACTCGATGCGGGCCCTGCTGATCGCCTCCCGCGCCAACGACGCCTTCGGCGTCACGCTCACCCCCCGCGACGTACTGGTCTCCCGCACCGTGGCCGCCCTGGCGGACCTGGTGGAGGACCTGGTGCTGAGCGAACTCGAAGCCGCCGCGCTGGACGGCCCCGACGACACCGCCGCACTGGACGGCCCCGACGATGACGAACGGTGAGGAGCCGACCATGACGCCTGAGACGCCCGAGACGCCTTCCAAGCGGGACCGCTG
>NZ_JBHUAF010000214.1:0-14252 GCF_042789895.1 Kitasatospora sp. NPDC056783 | reverse complement strand
GCGCGGAGAAGCTCCACCGACCGTGACGGCCGCCGCCGTCACGGTCGGTGGCGTGTCCGGCCCCCGGCAGTGCTCCGGGCCGGGCCGCGGGGCGGCGGTTCACGCGGCCGTAACCCGCGCGCCGCATGCGTCACGGCGGCGAAACCTCCGGCCGCACCGGCCGAAACCAGACTCCGGCACGCTCCTGTCCAACGCCGACACCCCGGGTGGCAGCACGGGACGGATCCCCGGGTGCGGATCGGCCTGGACGCAGAGGAGACGCCGATGCCGGACGGCTTCAGCGCGGGCGACACCGCCTTCGTGCTCATCAGTGCGGCCCTGGTCATGCTGATGACCCCGGGCCTGGCCTTCTTCTACGGGGGCATGGTCAGGGCCAAGAGCACGCTGAACATGCTGGCGATGAGCTTCCTCTCGCTCGGCATCGTCAGCGTGCTGTGGGTCCTCTACGGCTACTCGCTCAGCTTCGGGTCCGACTCCTTCGCCGGTCTGATCGGCGACCTGGACCACCTCGGGATGCGCGGCCTCGGCCTGAACGAGCTGACCGGCACCATCCCGGTCACCGCCTTCGCGCTCCTCCAGCTGATGTTCGCGGTCATCGCCCCGGCGCTGATCAGCGGCGCCGTCGCGGACCGGGCCAGGTTCGCGGCCTGGGGCCTGTTCATCGCGCTCTGGGTGACGGCCGTCTACTTCCCGGTCGCGCACTGGGTGTTCTTCTTCGACGGCGGCCACGGCGGCTGGCTGGGCGACCGCAACGGCGTGATCGACTTCGCCGGCGGGACGGCCGTGCACATCAACGCGGGCGTCGCCGGCCTCGCGCTCTGCCTGGTGCTGGGCAAGCGGATCGGCTTCAAGAAGGACCCGATGCGCCCGCACAGCCTGCCGCTGGTGATGCTCGGCTCCGGGCTGCTCTGGTTCGGCTGGTTCGGCTTCAACGCGGGCTCGGCGCTGGCCGCCAACGGCGTCGCCGCGATGGCGATGGTCAACACCCAGGTCGCCACCGGCGCGGCGCTGGTCGGCTGGCTGGTCTACGAGAGGTTCCGGCACGGCGCGTTCACCACGCTGGGCGCCGCCTCCGGCGCGGTGGCCGGGCTGGTCGCGATCACCCCGGCCTGCGGCTCGGTCAGCCCGCTCGGCGCGGTGGCGATCGGGCTGGTCGCGGGCGCGGTCTGCTGCGCCGCCGTCTCGCTGAAGTACCGCTGGGGCTTCGACGACTCGCTGGACGTGGTGGGCGTGCACGCGGTGGGCGGGGCGGTCGGCTCGCTGCTGGTCGGCCTGTTCGCCACCGGCGGGGTCGGCCAGGGCGTGAAGGGCCTGTTCTACGGCGGCGGGCTCGGGCAGCTGGGCAAGCAGGCGATGGGTGTGGCGGCGGTCGCGGCGTACTCCTTCGTGCTGTCCTGGCTGCTGGCCAGGGCGGTCGACCGGCTGGTCGGCTTCCGGGTCGCCGGGGAGGTCGAGGTGGCCGGCATCGACCAGGCCGAACACGCCGAGTCCGCCTACGATTTCAGCGCCGTGGGGGCGGGGCTGGCCCGGGCCCTGCCGGGGTCGGCCGCCGCTGCCGCAGGACCCGCCGTGAAGCCCGCGGCCGGGGTGGTCGAGGAGTCCGTGGCCGGGGCGGCCGGGATGGCGGGGAAGTCCGCCGCTCCGAAGGCCGTCGAGGAGCCCGACGCTCCGAAGCCTGCTCCGAAGGCCACTCCGAAGGCCGCTCCGAAGGCCGCTCCGAAGCCCGCCGAGAAGAAGACCGAGGTCGACGCCCGATGAAGCTCATCACCGCCGTGATCAAGCCGTACCGACTGGACGAGGTGAAGGCAGCCCTCCAGGCCTTCGGGGTCCAGGGCCTGACCGTCACCGAGGCCAGTGGCTACGGCCGCCAGCGCGGCCACACCGAGGTGTACCGGGGGGCCGAGTACACCGTGGACCTGGTGCCGAAGGTCAGGATCGAGGTCCTGGTGGAGGACGAGGACGCCGAGGACCTGATCGAGGTCCTGGTGAAGGCCGCCCGGACCGGGAAGATCGGCGACGGCAAGGTGTGGAGCGTGTCGGTGGACACCGCCGTACGGGTCCGCACCGGCGAGCGCGGCCCGGACGCGCTGTAGGGCCCGTGGCGGGCGGCGCCGTCCTCCGTGTGGCGCCGTTCCCCGCTCGGTGTCGTTCCCCCGTTCGGTCGAACGGCTCGACCGGGGGACGGACGGTTCACCCGGGCGAGTCCACGGGCAGGACGGTCCACCGGCATCCCGGTCCATCAGCACCACGGTCCATCAGCACCACGGTTCACCACCAGGACGGTTCACCAGCACCACGGACGGGACCCATGCGCATGGCCACCGAGACCGACCCCTCCGACCCCGCCGACCCCGCCGCCCTCGCCGCCCGGGCCGCCGCCCGGGCCGCGCTCCTGGCCGCTCCCGGTCCGGTCGGCCGCCCCCGCCGGCAGGCGCTCGCCCGGCTGACCGACGACTGGCTGGCCGGGCTGCTCGCGGCCGCCGGCGCCGGGCCGTCGGGCGTCGCGCTGGTCGCCGTCGGCGGCTACGGGCGGGGCGAGCTGTCCCCGCGCAGCGATCTGGACGTCCTGCTGCTGCACGACGGCCCGCTCGCCCGGGAGCTGCCCGAGCGGATCTGGTACCCGGTCTGGGACGCGGGCGTCAGGCTCGACCACTCGGTGCGCACCGTCGCCGGGGCCCGCTCGGTGGCCGCCGCCGACCTCAAGGCCCAGCTCGGCCTGTTGAACGCCCGCCACCTCGCCGGGGACCCGGCGCTCACCGCGGAGCTGCGCGCCGGGGTGCTCACCGACTGGCGCGCGAGCGCCCCCGCGCGCTTGCCCGAGCTGCGCGAGCTGGGTCGCGCGCGGGCCGAACAGCAGGGTGAACTGTCCTTCCTGCTGGAGCCCGACCTCAAGGAGGCCCGCGGCGGCCTGCGCGACGTCGTGGCGCTGGACGCGATCGCCGCGACCTGGCTGGCCGACGCGCCCCGGGACGGCCTGGACGCCGCGGCGCGGTGGCTGGCCGACGTGCGCGACGCCCTGCACCTGGTCACCGGCCGGGCCACCGACCGGCTCGCCCTCCAGGAGCAGGACCAGGTCGCCGAGCGGCTCGGGGTGCTGGACGCCGACGCCCTGCTGCGCCGGGTCTACGAGGCCGCCCGCACCATCGCGTACGCGGGGGACGTCACCTGGCGGGCGGTGGACCGGGTGCTCGCGGCCCGCGGCGGCCGGGGCCGGCGGGTGCGTCGAGCGGGCATCCCGTTCGCGGGCGCCGGACGCGGCGGCGCGGTGGCCCGGGGCGCGGTCGAGCGGCGTCCGCTCGCCGAGGGCGTGGTCGAGCAGGACGGCGAGGCGGTGCTCGCCCAGGGCGCCCGCCCGGCCGCCGACCCGGTGCTGCCGCTGCGCGCGGCGGCCGCCGCCGCGCAGAACGGGCTGACCGTCTCGCACGCCACGGTGCGCCGGCTGGCCGCCGAGTGCCGCCCGCTGCCGGTGCCCTGGCCGGACGAGGCGCGCGAGCAACTGGTCACGCTGCTGGGCGCGGGGGAGGCGGCCGTCCCGGTGTGGGAGGCGCTGGAGGCGGAGGGGCTGGTGCGCAGGCTGCTGCCGGACTGGGAGCGGGTGCGCTGCCGTCCGCAGCGCAATGCGGTGCACCGCTGGACCGTGGACCGGCACTTGGTCGAGACGGCGGTGCGGGCCGCCGGGATGACCCGCCGGGTGGCGCGGCCTGACCTGCTGCTGGTCGCCGCGCTGCTGCACGACATCGGCAAGGGCTGGCCGGGGGACCACAGCAGGGCCGGTGAGGTGATCGTCCGCGACCTCGCCGCCAGGATGGGCTTCGGCCCCGAGGACACCGGGACCCTGGCGGTGCTGGTCCGCCACCACCTGGCCCTGGTGGACACCGCGACCAGGCGCGACCCGGACGACCCGGCCACCGTCGAGGCGATCACCGGGGTGGTCACCACACTGCCGGAGCTGGAGCTGCTGCACGCGCTCACCGAGGCGGACGCGCTGGCCACCGGCCCGGCCGCGTGGAGCGGCTGGCGGGCCTCGCTGGTGGACGGCCTGGTGGCCCGGGTGGCGGCCCGACTGGTCGGCGCGGGCACCCGGCAGCTGGAGGCGGCGCCGACCGCCGAGCAGGAACGGCTCGCCGTCGAGGCCGCCCGCATCGGCGGGCCGGCGCTGTCGCTGCGGGCCCGCTCCGAGGGGGACCCGGGCACCGAGCCGATGGGCGTCGAGCTGAACCTGGCCATCCCGGACCGTCCCGGGCTGCTCGGCACCGCCGCCGGGGTGCTCGCGCTGCACCGGCTGGCCGTTCGCTCGGCCGGGCTGCGCGAGCTGGACCCGGTGGGGAGCGGGCCGGTGCTGCTGCTGTCCTGGCGGGTGGCGGCCGAGTACGGCGAGCTGCCGGAGGCGGCCCGGCTGCGGGCCGACCTGCGCCGGGCGCTGGACGGCTCGCTGGACGTGGCCCGCCGCCTCGCCGAGCGGGACGCCGCCGCCCCGCGCCGCCGGGGCATCCCCACCCCGCCGCCGCTGGTCGCGGTGGCGCCCGCGACGGCCTCGGCGACCGCGACGGTGCTGGAGGTCCGGGCGCACGACGCCCCGGGGCTGCTGCACCGGATCGGCCGGGCGCTGGACGGGGCGGGTGTCCGGGTGCGCACCGCGCACGTCTCCACGCTGGGCGCGGAGGCGGTCGACTCGTTCTACCTGACGGACGCGGCGGGCCGTCCGCTGACCGCCGGGCGGGCCGGGGAGGTGGCGGCGGCGGTCCGGGCGGTGCTGGGCTGAGGGCGGTCCGGGCCGGGCCGCGGCGGGTCCGGGCCAGGTCAGGGGTGGGTCAGGGGTTGGTCCGGGCGGGGGTTCCGACCGGGGTGGAGACCGTACCCGGGGTGGCCGGATACCCTGGGGACGACGACCGTACCGATACCGATGCCGCAGAGGACCCGCGCCGACGTGTTCGACACCCTTTCCGATCGCCTCGCAGCGACGTTCAAGAACCTCCGGGGCAAGGGCCGCCTGAGCGAGGCGGACATCGACGCCACGGCCCGCGAGATCCGTATCGCGCTGCTGGAGGCGGATGTCGCGCTGCCGGTCGTCCGGGCCTTCATCAAGCAGGTCAAGGAGCGGGCGCTCGGTGTCGAGGTCTCCGGCGCGCTGAACCCGGCGCAGCAGATCATCAAGATCGTCAACGAGGAGCTCGTCGCGATCCTCGGTGGCGAGACCCGCCGGGTGCGGTTCGCCAAGAACGGCCCGACGGTGATCATGCTCGCCGGTCTCCAGGGTGCCGGTAAGACCACCCTCGCGGGCAAGCTCGGCCACTGGCTGAAGGCGCAGAAGCACACCCCGCTGCTGGTCGCCTGCGACCTCCAGCGCCCCAACGCGGTGAACCAGCTCCAGGTGGTCGCCGAGCGCGCCGGCGTGGCCTTCTACGGCCCCCAGCCGGGCAACGGCGTCGGCGACCCGGTGCAGGTTGCCAAGGACTCGATCGAGTACGCCAAGCAGAAGCAGTACGACGTCGTCGTCGTCGACACCGCGGGCCGTCTGGGCATCGACGCCGAGCTGATGCAGCAGGCCGCCGACATCCGCGCCGCGGTGAACCCGGACGAGGTCCTGTTCGTCGTCGACGCGATGATCGGCCAGGACGCGGTCACCACCGCGCAGGCCTTCCTCGACGGCGTCGACTTCACCGGTGTGGTGCTGTCCAAGCTCGACGGCGACGCCCGCGGCGGTGCCGCCCTGTCGGTCGCGCACGTCACCGGCCGCCAGATCATGTTCGCCTCCAACGGCGAGAAGGTCGACGACTTCGACGCCTTCCACCCGGACCGGATGGCCTCGCGCATCCTCGGCATGGGTGACGTCCTCTCGCTGATCGAGAAGGCCGAGCAGACCTTCTCGCAGGCCGAGGCCGAGAAGATCGCCGCCAAGCTGCGCGGCGGCCCGAAGCAGTTCACCCTGGACGACTTCCTGTCCCAGCTGGAGCAGGTCCAGAAGATGGGCTCGATCTCCAAGCTGCTCGGCATGCTGCCCGGCATGGGCCAGATCCGGGACCAGATCAACAACATCGACGACAAGGACGTCAACCGGGTCGGCGCGATCATCAAGTCGATGACCCCGGCCGAGCGGGCCGAGCCGGAGCTGATCAACGGCTCCCGCCGGGCCCGCATCGCCAAGGGCTCGGGCGTCCAGGTCGGCGAGGTGAAGAACCTGGTCGAGCGGTTCTTCGACGCCCGCAAGATGATGTCCGCGATGGCCTCCGGCAAGGGCATGCCCGGCATGCCGGGGATTCCGGGCATGGGCGGCGGCGGCAAGAAGTCCGCCAAGAAGGCCCCGCAGGCCAAGGGCAAGCGCAAGAGCGGCAACCCGCTGAAGCGCGCGCAGGAGGAGGCCGCGGCCGCCGAGCGCCGCGCGCTCGGCCCGGGCGCCGGCCAGGCCCCGGCGGACGGCGGCGCGTTCGGCCTCGGCGCGGGCAAGGGCCCGTCCGACTTCGAGCTGCCCAAGGAGTTCAAGGACCTGCTGTAGTCCTTGATCCGGTTCGGTGGGGTCGATCGCTTCCTGATGGCCTTTGATCGACGCCGACCGGTCTTGATCGATTTTGGTCGGCCCGTCGTCCGGTATTTCCGGGCGGCGGGCCGATCGCGTGTCCGATGATGGGGGCATGCGAGTGATGATCAGGGCCCCGAGGGCCGCGGACACGGCCGCGTACGCCGAGGCGGTCCGGCGGTCCGCCGAACACATCGGCCGGTGGAACCCGGTCGAGCCGGACGGACTGCCCGACCTGCTGAAGCGCCAGGGCTCCGGGCTGCGCACCTTCCTGATCGTCGACCGGGAGACCGGCGGCCTGGTCGGCAAGGTGAACGTCGCCAACATCGTGCTGGGCCGGTTCTGCAACGCCTCGCTGGGCTACGACTCGTACCTGCCGTTCAACGGCACCGGGCGGATGACCGAGGGCATGCGGCTGATCCTGGACCGCTGCTTCGCCCCGCAGTCGGCCGACGGGCTGGGGCTGCACCGGCTGGAGATCAACGTCCAGCCGGACAACGAGCGCTCGATCGCGATGGCCAAGCGCCTGGGCTTCCGGCACGAGGGCTTCTCCCCTCGGATGCTGTTCCTCCAGGGGGAGTGGCGCGACCACGAGCGGTTCGCGCTGACCGCCGAGGAGTGGCCGGACGCGGCGGCATAGCCGCTGGTGGGAGGGGGCGGCGCGGCCGTACGGCGGCCCGGGCGCGGCGTTGCGATTGGCCCGCCCGAGCACCTGTCCGTATTGTCCGATGGGTGACCGAACCCGTGCCGCCACGTCAGACCCCCGACCAGCCCTGGCGCTCGGAGGGCGCTCCGCCCCCGCCACCGCCCAAGCGCCGGATGCCCGGCGGCTGGGTGGGCCTCGCCCTCACCGCCCTCGTGGTGTTCCTGATCTCGGACCTGCTGCTGTCCTTCTTCGGCCCCGCCGGCGCCACCACGATCTCGTACACCGAGTTCAACAACCAGCTGAACAAGGGCAACATCACCAAGATCTACGCCAAGGGCGACGCGATCGAGGGCACCCTCAAGACCGCCCAGCCCAAGCCCGACGGCGGCAAGGGCGACTACACCGAGTTCGACACCCAGCGGCCCTCCTTCGCGGGCGACAACCTCTGGACCACGCTGCAGCAGCAGGGCGTCGAGGTCACCGCCACCTCGCCGGTCCAGCAGCGCAGCTTCCTCACCAACCTGCTGCTCTCGCTCGCCCCGATGCTGCTGCTGGTCTTCATCTGGGTGCTGCTGGCCCGCCGGATGGCCGGCGGACTCGGCGGCGGACCGCTCGGCCGCAAGGCCCCGCCCAAGCCGGTCACCGCCGAGGAGGGCAAGCGCACCACCTTCGCCGACGTGGCCGGCATCGACGAGGTCGAGGCCGAACTCACCGAGGTGGTCGACTACCTGAAGAACCCCGAGCGCTACCGCAGGCTCGGGGCCAAGATGCCGCGCGGAGTGCTGCTCAGCGGCCCGCCCGGCACCGGCAAGACCCTGCTGGCCCGCGCGGTGGCCGGCGAGGCGGACGTGCCGTTCTTCTCCGCCTCCGCCTCCGAGTTCATCGAGATGATCGTCGGCGTCGGCGCCAGCCGGGTCCGCGAGCTGTTCGCCGAGGCGCGCAAGGTCGCCCCGGCGATCATCTTCATCGACGAGATCGACACCATCGGACGCCAGCGCGGTGCGGGCGGCGGCATGGGCGGACACGACGAGCGCGAGCAGACCCTCAACCAGATCCTCACCGAGATGGACGGCTTCACCGGCTCCGAGGGCGTCATCGTGATCGCCGCGACCAACCGGGCGGACGTGCTCGACCCGGCGCTGCTGCGCCCCGGCCGCTTCGACCGGCGGATCACCGTCAGCCCGCCCGACCGGGAGGGCCGCGCCGCGATCCTGCGCATCCACAGTCGCAGCGTCCCGCTGGCCGGCGACGCCGACCTCAACCAGCTGGCCAAGGTCACCCCGGGGATGACCGGCGCCGAACTCGCCAACCTGGTCAACGAGGCGGCGCTGCTGGCCGTCAAGCGCCAGCAGGACGCGGTCAACGAGCGGGACCTCTCGGACGCCCTGGAGAAGGTCCAGCTCGGCGCCGTACGGCCGCTGGTGATGCCGCAGGAGGAGCGCGAGCGCACGGCGTACCACGAGAGCGGGCACGCGCTGCTGGGCATGCTCCAGCCCGGCGCGGACCCGGTCCGCAAGATCACCATCGTGCCGCGCGGCCGGGCGCTGGGCGTCACCCTGTCCACCCCGGAGAACGACCGCTACTCGTACACCGAGCCCTACCTGCGCGGCCGGATCATCGGCGCGCTCGGCGGGATGGCGGCCGAGCAGGTGGTCTACGGGGTGATCACCACCGGCGCGGAGAGCGACCTGGAGCAGGTCACCAACATCGCCCGCGGGATGGCCGGGCGCTGGGGGATGAGCGAGCGGGTCGGCCGGCTGACCGCGGTGCCCTCGGACCCGCAGGGCGCGTACGGGCTCTCCGCGGCGCCGACGACCCTGGACGCGGTGGACGAGGAGGCCCGGCGGATCGTCTCCGAGTGCTACGACGACGCGGTGCGGATCCTGACCGAGCAGCGGCACCGGCTGGACGCGCTGGCGGCGGCGCTGCTGGAGGCGGAGACGCTGGACGAGGCGGCGGCGTACCGGGCGGCGGGAGTGCCGCGGGACGGGGCCGAGGGGAAGTCGATCGACCGGGCGTGAAGTCCGATGCCGGGGGCGCTCGCCATGGCGGCGGGCGCCCCCGGTTTCCTGCCCGGCTCCGGGTGCCCTTCCGCGTGCCGTTCCGCGTGCCGTCCCGTGCGGCGCTCCGGGTGCCGTTCCGTGCGGTGCTCCGCGGGGCGGCCTGTACGGCGCTCCGGGTGCCGGCCCGGCCGGCGCGGTGGCTCGGCGACAGGTACTAGCGCTGCCGCTCGGCGACCAGGTAGCGGAACAGGTTCTCCATCCGCACCGAGCCGTCCGCGCGCAGGTACGGCTGGAGCGCCTCCTCCAGTTCCTTGGCCACCAGCGAGGCTCCGGAGAACTCCTCGGCCGGTTCGAACAGACCGGTGGAGAGCAGCCCGCGCACCGCGCTGTCGAGGTCCGGGTAGGCGAACGGGCAGCTCACCCGGCCACTGCCGGCCGGGCGCAGACCGGCCGGGGCGAGCAGGTCCTCCAGCGCACCGGGCGAACTCAGCTCGAACGGGTCCCGCGCGCTGGTCCGGCCTGCCCGGCGACGGGCCACGTCCAGCACCGGGGCGCTCTCGCAGCGCTCCGGCGGGCCCCAGGCGGCCAGCACCACGTGCCCGCCCGGCAGGGCGAGCCGGGCGGCCCCGGTGACCACCGTGCGGGACTCGGCGGCGCCGGGCAGCTGCTCGAAAACCGTCACCAGGGAATGGGCCGGCCGGGGGACGGCGGCGGTCGCCCGGGACCCGTCGCACACCCGCAGCCGACGGCCGTGCGCCAGCTCGCGAAGCTCGTCCCGCGGCTCCTGCCCGGCGACCTGGGCGCCCCGGCCGGCCGCGAGCAGCAGGGCCAGCCCGGACCGGCACCCCAGGCCCAGCACGCTGCTCGCCGGGCCGACCTCCAGGCGGTCGTAGACCGCCTCGTAGAGCGGCACGAGCATGCGCTCCTGGATCTCCGCCCAGTCCCGCGCCCGCGCGGACCGGGCGGCCCCGGGCTGCGGGTGGTGCGGGCGCGCGCCCGTCGGTCCCGTGCCCGTCGGTCGTGCGCCGGTCGGTCCTGGGCCCGCCGGTCGTGCGGCCGTCGGCCCCGTGCCCGTCGGTCGTGCGGTGGCGCCGGTCGTGCCGGTCGTGCGAGCTGAAGCCATCGCGGCCTCCCATCCGGTCCTTCGGTGTGCTGCTACGGCTCCCCCAAAGTCCCGCCCCACACCAGCGAACAGCGGGTCGGGCCCGGCGTCCAGAGGGGTGCGGGGTGGTGCGCGGGTGTCGCGGTGGTGCGCCCCCGCCCGGTGCTACCGATTCGAAACCGGGGGCCCGGGCCCCGTACCATTCGCCCCATGGCTAAGGCACCCGTTCTCACCCCTCAGGCGGAAGACTTCCCGCGCTGGTACCAGGACCTCATCAACAAGGCCGAGCTGGCCGACAACGGTCCGGTGCGCGGCACCATGGTCATCCGACCGTACGGCTACGGCCTGTGGGAGCGGATGCAGCAGGAGATGGACGCGCGGATCAAGAAGGCCGGCGCGCAGAACGCCTACTTCCCGATGTTCATCCCGCAGTCCTACCTGACCAAGGAAGCCGAGCACGTCGAGGGCTTCGCCCCCGAGCTCGCGGTGGTCACCCACGGCGGCGGCAAGCAGCTGGAGGAGCCGGTCGTCGTCCGGCCGACCTCCGAGACGATCATCAACGAGTACTTCTCGAAGTGGGTGCAGAGCCACCGCGACCTGCCCCTGCTCATCAACCAGTGGGCCAACGTGGTCCGTTGGGAGCTGCGCCCGCGCGTCTTCCTGCGCACCACCGAGTTCCTCTGGCAGGAGGGCCACACCGCCCACGCCACCTACGAGGACGCCCGTGACTACGCGTCGATGATCCACACCCAGGTCTACGGCGACTTCATGACGAACGTGCTCGGCATCGACGTCGTGCTCGGCCGCAAGACCGCCAAGGAGCGCTTCGCCGGCGCCATCAACACCCTCACCTTGGAGGGCATGATGGGCGACGGCAAGGCGCTGCAGATGGGCACCAGCCACGAGCTGGGCCAGAACTTCGCCAAGGCGTTCAACACCACCTACCAGCTCCAGGGTGCCGAGCGCGAGCACGTCTGGCAGACCTCCTGGGGCGTCTCGACCCGCATGGTCGGCGGCCTGATCATGTCCCACGGCGACGACAACGGCCTGCGGGTGCCCCCGCGTCTGGCCGCCGTCCAGGCCGTCGTGCTCGCGATCAAGGGCGACGAGGCGGTCATCGCCAAGGTCCGCGAGATCGGCGCCGCGCTGGAGGCCGCCGGCATCCGGGTCGTGGTCGACGACCGCACCGACACCCCGTTCGGCCGCCGCGCCGTCGACTGGGAGCTCAAGGGCGTTCCGCTGCGCATCGAGGTCGGCCCGCGCGACCTGGAGAACGGCACCGCGATGCTGGCCCGCCGCATCCCGGGCGGCAAGGAGCCGGTCTCCATCGACGCCCTGGCCGCGCTGTTGCCGGGCATCCTGGAGGAGGACCAGGCGCTGCTGCTGCGCCAGTCCCGCGAGCGCCGCGAGTCCCGCACGGTGGACGTCAAGACCATCGACGAGGCCATCGAGGCCTCCGCGACCGGCTGGGGCAGGATCTCCTGGGCCGACCTCGGCGCGGAGGGCGAGGCCAAGCTGGCCGAGCAGGGCGTCACGGTGCGCTGCATCGTCGCGGCCGACGGCTCGGTGCCGCAGGCCGACGACCAGGACGGCAACGTCGCGCTGGTCGCCCGCGCGTACTGACGTCCGTTCGCCATTCGTTCGCCGTCGGATCTCCGACGCCCGACGTTCGATGTCCGGCGTCGGATGTCCGACGTTCGATGCGCGGCGTTCGATGTCCGGCGTTCGTTGTCCGGCGGATGTCCTGAGGATGCCCGCCGGACATCCGCCGTGCGCCGGTAATGGCCGGGAGCGGTGACACCGGAGACATTTGCCCGGAATGCGGATGGGTAAGAATCCGGTAACCGTTCCGGGGGAGCCGCCGGGGCGGACATCCCTACTGGTCGGTCAACTCCCGGTATTAACGGAATAGCGGTACGGTGTACGGCCCGTGGCCCTGTCAATCCGACAGGCCCCACGGGCCGTACGTCCTGGGTGGCGACAGCCCGCCCCCGGACGGAATTCCACCAGGCCCGCCGACGTCGCGACGGGCCGAAACCGGCAGGGGGTTGGTCTTGCGTCAGATCCGGAACGCGCAATTCGAGCGCGGCCTCGCATTCCTGGGAGTTCCCTGTGAATTCCCCCGGAACGAGAACATGCGGAACATCGGCTCGCACTCCATCGTTGGTCTAGCGTGAGCACGACACAGCCCCTCGTTCTCGCGGCCGAACTGGCCGCCGCCTGGAGCGACATCCAGGCCCACCACCAGGACCTTCCCGACCTCGCTTCGCCCGAGGCCCTGATCGGGGAGTCCTCCTCGGCCTGCGGGACGCGGCTCGGTTTCGAGCGCCTCCTCCACGAGGCCGCCCACGGTCTGGCCGCGGCCCGGGACATCCGGGACACCTCGCGGGCCGGCCGCTACCACAACCGGCGCTTCCTGATGCTCGCTTCCGAGCTGGGCCTGGCGCACCCGGTCGAACCGCACGCCAGCAGCGGCTTCTCCCAGGTGACCATGCTCAAGGAGACTCAGGAGCGGTACGCCGAGACCATCGAGCGCCTGGACCGTGCCCTCGGGGCGCACCAGGAGGCAGTGGCCGGTGAGGGCGCGACGCGCGCCTTCCGCGGCCCGGCGGCCCGGCACGGCTCCTCCGGGGGCGGCGTGCGGGTCAAGGCGGTCTGCGGTTGCGGTCGCAACGTCCGGGTCGTCCCGTCGGTTCTCGCCCAGGCGTCCATCGTCTGCGGCGCGTGCCAACAGCCGTTCAAGATCGCGTAAGTAGTCATCGCGTAGTCGGCGTCCTGGCGGGACTGCTGTGCGGGCAGCGGTCCGGCCGAGCGGTGACCGGTGAGCAGTGAGCGGCACGGAAGGGCACTGCGGCAGGACGCGCAGTGAGTGGTGCGGCGGTACAGCGGCGCCACCGTGAGCAGTGCAGCAGTGCAGCAGTGCAGCAGTGCGAGCGGTACGGCAGTGCAGCAGTGCGAGTAGTACAGCAGGACAGTGGTGATCCTTCGGGTTGGACCGGGAGCGGGGGCTCCCGGTCGAGCCCTGCGTGGAGGCCGCGGCCGGATGGACGGGAGGCTGCGGAGAGGTGACCGACTGCGGCCGGGAGGCCAAGGGCCCGCGTACAGCCGGTTCTCGCCGGTGTGGCAGAATGGACAGCCGAGTACTCGGCAGCCGAGCAGGACCCCTCTCTCCTACGGCTGGCGTGTCCCTTGAACGGTCCGCCCCGCAACCCCACGCGACGGCGAGCCCGCTCACCCACGTCAACACCAGGAGAATCCACTCCCGTGGCAGTCAAGATCAAGCTCAAGCGTCTCGGCAAGATTCGCTCCCCGCACTACCGCATCGTCGTCGCCGACGCCCGCACCAAGCGTGACGGCCGCGCGATCGAGGAGATCGGCATCTACCAGCCGACCTACAACCCCTCGAAGATCGAGGTCGACAGCGACCGCGCCCAGTACTGGCTGTCCGTCGGCGCCCAGCCGACCGAGCCGGTGCTCGCCATCCTGAAGCTGACCGGCGACTGGCAGAAGTTCAAGGGCCTGCCGGCTCCGGAGCCGCTGAAGGTCGCCGAGCCGAAGGTCGAGGACTTCTCGCACCTGTTCGCCAAGGCCGTCGCCGGCTTCGAGGACGCCACCACCGGTGTCGCCATCACCCCGAAGGCCAAGAAGTCGGACAAGGTCGAGGCTGAGGCCGACGCCGCCGCCGAGGCCTGATCGTGATCGAGGACGCCCTCGACCACCTGGTGAAGGGCATCGTCGAGCACCCCGACGAGGTACAGGTGCGCTCGCGCAACCTGCGTCGGGGTAACACCATCGAGGTGCGAGTGCACCCCGATGACCTCGGCAAGGTGATCGGCCGGGGCGGCCGTACGGCGCGCGCGCTGCGCACCGTGGTCGGCGCCCTCGGCGGTCGCAACGTCCGGGTCGACCTGGTCGACGTGGACAACATTCGCTGACGCTGCTGCTCGTTCAGCCGTCAGGGCTTGTGAGGCCGACCGGGACGCATGT